>RFIL01000401.1 GCA_003695285.1 Calditrichota bacterium | reverse complement strand
TTACCGAACGGAAATTGGCGGAAGAGGCGCTGGCAGAACACGAAGCCCGTCTCCGAACCCTGATTGATTCCATGCCGGACTTTGTCTGTTTTAAAGATGCGGAAGGGCGTTGGATGGAAGCGAACACATATGCAATTAAACTCTTTGAGCTGGAAAATACGGATTTTCATTATAAGAGTGACCGTGAGCTGGCTGAGGAGGCCACTTTTTATAAAGAGGCATTTTTAACCTGTGTCACCTCGGATGAAGAAGCCTGGAAAAGAAAAACTCCCTCTCGCTTTGAAGAAGTTGTTCCCCAACGAGATGGCAGTAAGCGGATTTTTGACGTGATCAAAGTTCCCATTTTTAAACCGGATGGTTCTCGAAAGGCCCTGGTGGTTATTGGCCGGGATATCACCGAGCGAAAAAGGGCTGAGGAAGCGCTATCCTCGGAAAAAGAATTCCTGGCGGTAACCCTGCGCTCTATCGGAGATGGAGTCATTTCCACCAACCGCGCCGGTGAAGTTGTTCTGATGAATGCCGAAGCTGAACGCTTAACTGGCATCTCTCAAGAAGAAGCCATCGGCAAACACCTCTCCGACATCTTATTTCTGAAGGATGCTTCCAGCGGTGAACGACTGGCCAATCCTGTAGATGAAATTATTCTTGAGGGGAAAAACTATCTCCAGAACCAGAATACAATCCTGGTATCGCGAACCGGTGAAGAATTTTTTATCTCCAGTAGTGGTGCACCCATTCGATTCCAGGAGAATGAAATTGTGGGGATGGTGTTGGTGCTCAGGGACATCACAGAAAAGCAACAACTTCAGGAAGAGCTGTTCAAGGCGCAGAAACTGGAGTCGGTAGGAATCCTTGCCGGCGGTATTGCCCATGATTTTAACAACATTCTGACAGCTATACTGGGTAACATTTCTCTGGCGAAACTTCATAGCCAGGAATCTCAAGTTAAACAATGGTTAGATGAAGCGGAAACCGCTACCAGTCGTGCAAAGGAATTAACCCAGCAGCTGCTGACGTTCTCCAAAGGGGGTACCCCTATCCTCGAAGATATCCCCATTGGGCAATTAATTCATCAAACGGTGAGATTCATCCTTCGGGGAAGTCCGGTGGGGTGTGATTTTCAGATTGCTGATGATTTATGGGCAGTTCGAGCTGATGAAGGTCAAATCAGTCAGGTACTGAACAATCTGGTGATCAATGCTCAACAGGCAATGCCTTCCGGGGGCGTCATCACAGTTAGCGCAGAAAATGTAGAAATTAAACCGGATTCTGTCTCTCCGCTCCAAC
Organism: Calditrichota bacterium; assembly: GCA_003695285.1. GTDB lineage: Bacteria > Calditrichota > Calditrichia > RBG-13-44-9 > J075 > J075. The sequence goes on along the minus strand of RFIL01000401.1, from coordinate 2,262 downwards.
CCGGCCCCTACGTTAAGATCACCATAGCGGATGAAGGTATCGGGATACCGGAAAACATCATTGACAAGATTTTTGACCCTTATTTTACAACCAAACAGGCGGGTAGTGGCCTGGGGCTGGCAACCACTTACTCGATCATCAAAAAGCACCAGGGACACATCGAGGTGGAATCAAAGGTCAATGAAGGCACCCGTTTCTATATCTATTTACTGGCAGTCAAAAAGCAAGTTCAGGAGAAGAAAGCAGAGCCTCAGTCTGTACAACGAGGGGATGCCAGAATTCTGGTAATGGACGATGACCCCATGGTAAGGGATGTGCTGGGGAAATTGTTAGGAGTTGCCGGGTATCAAGTGGAGTTTGCAGAAGATGGAAGAGAAGCACTGGAGATATATCAGCAAGCCATGGACAAAGGTGAGCGTTTTGATCTGGTGATCATGGATTTAACCATCCCTGGTGGGATGGGCGGTAAAGAAACCATTCCCAGACTCCTGGAGCTGGATCCCGATGCCAAAGCAATTGTATCCAGTGGCTATTCCAATGATCCGGTGATGGCACATTATCGGGAATATGGCTTTCAGGGGATTGTTAAAAAACCATATCGATTAAAAGAGGTTACACAGGCAGTACAGGAAGTACTGAGCATGGGAGCACCTGTTAAAGAGCAGGTAGAATAAATGGTGTTGCCTGAGAATTTATTCCATTTGCGGTTCGATAATTACAATTTTCTGTCCCGCACGAACAAAAAGAATATCCTTTACCGGCGGAAAGCGCTTGAAAAAATCTCCTTTTTCTTCCAGTAATTTATGTAGTGAAAATCCCATAATTACCAGATCGGCATCAGCCGAATGTTCCGAGACCAGGGCCTCATAACTTTTTTTGGTGCGGTCCCAGGGCATTTTTTGAACATTTTTCCGAGAGATAGGAATCCGACCTTTATCAATCATCTGATACAACTGTCTTACCTGACGTTCCATATGCGCTTCATCAAAGGCGGCATAAAGTTCGATTTCACAATCCTTCCACTCCGGATGCCCCATGATAATATATCCAAGGAGAATCATCAGATTGGCATTGCGATAATCTCCGGGAGTTAACCAGATGTGAATTTTCTTTTTATAACCAAAATGCCGTTCCGAAGAACGCAACACACAAATGTTAAAATTAACATAAGCGGCAAATTGACAACCCTCCAGAATATCAGCGATGTCTTCCACATCATCTTCATGAAATTCGAAAAGGATGCTATTGTTCTCCATTCCTGAAATGCCCGGTATTTGTACGATCTGCGCCACGGCGGTTTTAAAGCTGGGAGATATGATGGTATCCACATATAAACCGGCATCGCTGACTCTCGCCTGCTCAATTAATTGTTCCAGCACTTCCCGGGATTCCTCATTGGTTTTATCGGTGAGTTGCCCTTTAATAAAATGAATGAAGGTGCCAAAACCGTAATAATGAGATATCCAGCGCAGAAGATCAAAAGGAGCCAGACGGGTCATGGAGTGAGAAGAGATGGCAATAAACGAAGGACGCCAGTGAGCACTGGAATCCTCCCGATGCTTTCTCTGAATTAATACCTGAAGGTGACGGGTTAGTTGGAAGAGTACTCCCTTCAACATAACCGATAAATCATCCTCATCCTCCCTGCCCTGTTTCAGACTGATATAGAGGACAACAATTACTATGATAGCCAGAAAGGCATAGAGGGGTGCCATCTGGAACATCATGATAAATGCACCAATTGCCCCCAGAAGAGAAATATACCAGCGGGTATGGAACGTGGGGCGATAGGAAGGGTTGCCGGCAAAATGTTCCAGAAAACTCACCAGACAGAGGGAACCATAGGTAATCATAAAAAACATACTGATAATTTTAGCGACAAAATCCACACTCCCCATGGAGACAAAGACCATCACAATGATGGCAGTGACCAGGGTAGCCTGGATGGGCTCATTTTCATCTCCTTTTCCCCGACTTAAAAATTTATTAGCCTTTTTGAAGGGAAACACACCATCCGCCGCTAATGCCTGCATGGTACGCGGAGCAATGAGAATTGAGCCAATGGCTGAAGAAAGAGTTGCTGCTCCTAATCCGATAGGGATAATCGGTCCCCAGAGAGCGATGCGACTCATGGCTAATTGGTCGGTAGCCAGGATCTCCGGTGGCAGGCTGGTTGCCAATTTAAAGACAACCAGAACATAAACAATCATCCCGGTAATAGTGGCTGCCAGAGTGCCGAGAGGAATTGATTTCCGGGGGTTT
>RFIL01000056.1 GCA_003695285.1 Calditrichota bacterium | reverse complement strand
TTTTCCAGAGATGAAATTCGCCGGGATATCCCGGTTTGGCTCCATCTCTTTTTCTTCAGAACATCTCTGATACTCCGATAGCCATCAATCGTGTGGCAACTCTGACATTGGAGACGGAAAATCTCTGCCCCTGCCTCCAACTGGTTATTACTGGTAATTGACTTATGTTGAGCCCATCTCGCCACGGAGAGGATTCCTTTTTGCTGGATTTTATCAAATGACATTCCGGCATCACCGGGAAATTGATTTTTAAAAATGGAATTGGCATACATGTAATCATAAATGATATAGGGCTTGCGGATGGCTTCTCGAATAAATTCGAATGAACCCATAGTGCCAAAAGCCATCAGGAAAATGAGCAGGCTGAATACAAAGGGCACTTTCTTCGGTTTGACTAAAGTAAGCAAAGAAAATAGAAATGTCAGCACGGAGAAAATGAGAATAAAATTTGCATACCGGGTGGCAGTGGGCATCTTCCCCCGGGCGCTTTCCCAAACTACCCCAGGAACATTCCCGATATACCACCAGGCCAGGAACGGGATTACAATAAAAGCCGGCACGATCCATCGGGCACTCCACTTAATTACTTTGCCTTTCAATTCGGGGTCGTTTTGTACGGTACCGGTTAATAGGGCGTAAATCCCGGCCAGGGCAAAAGCAAACGCTGTTCTTAACAGCAGGGAGGGAAAGTAAGTGGGATTAAAAAATCCCTGCCAGAAATTGTGAGTTTCCAACCATTTTCCCGGTGTGAGCATGAACGTTAAAATTCCATTAATAATCACCATGCTTAGATAAGCCGCGATAAAATAAATCCAGCCAATCCACAGGTGGGTCTTGCGATCCAGTTTCTTCCAGCCATAGAGATAGAGGAGGGCGGCGGTGATTTCCAGGAAAAAGAAAATCCATTCAATGGCCCATCCCCAGACGTAGGAGTGGATCAGGGCGCTGGTTCCCGAAGGATGGATGAGACCGATGGTGAACCAGATACCCACTCCGGACATGGCACCAAACACCACGGTGACCAGTACAAAAAATTTGGTGTGGCGCTGCAACCATTCCAGCAGTGAGGCATCTTCTTCCCGGTAGGCTTTTTTCTCGGTAAGCACCAGGAACAAGCCACCGCCAATCGCAAAATGGGAAACAAACACGTGAGTGATGGCGACTACTGCGATCAGCAGTCCGGCGCCAAAGGTAACATCCCAGATCGGATAATTCATCTTGGCCTCCTGTTTGAATGATTTGAATTAAGGGATTAATAAGTGGTGACAGGTTAGCGGAGTTCTTTGAATCACTGGAGAGTATTGAAATCGAAAGCGATTGTAAAACTCCCGTAGATGATTCCATATTCGAATCACTTGTGATTAAATTAATTTGCTTGATTAAATTAATTTTTAGAAAACGGATTTTCAATGATAATAAATTTTCTTATTCTCTGTTTTCCCGGCAGTGAACAATAACAAAAAAGATAAAGAGAATGGATACAAAAAATGGTAGTGTGATTGAGGAGTTTAGAGAACCGGGAAGGATGCACCTCGAACGCATTTATGGAATATTTTTCGATAGATTTTTAGCGCTCTTAGCACCTAATTGGTGCCCTTTGCGGTTAGACCATAAAGCAAGTTGATGAGAGAAATTCAAGACAAGGTTTTGTGTATCAGGCGTCACCCAACAATATTAGGTGACCAAAGGATAACGCAACCGCAGGCGGAAAAGAAAATCAGGAGGAAGAGGGGGTTTTAAGGTGATTTAATTCCGGCTCAAAATCAACGTTTCTTTTTTGCCGCTTTTTCATAAAGTTTTAAATATTTTTTCGCAGAAGTAACCCATGAATAATCCGCCCGCATCCCACTCTTTTGCAGTTTGCTCCATAGTTTAGCATTCTGAAAAGTAGCTATGGCTTTCTTTAATTGCTTTACCATCGCTTCGGGAGTCTCTTCCGGGATGGGGAATCCCATTCCCTTTTCAGTCTCCGGGTCAAATGGTTTTAAGATATCTTTAATCGCATTCTGCATTGAAACGATAGGAACCACTCCATAGCGAAGGGCGATTAAAACAGGTTCGATATCATTATTCTCCAGAAAGGGGAGAAAGAAAAAATCAGCACCACCCCATAACAGATGGGTATGTCGGGTGTCGAGCCGGGGCCGGAGATGGATGAATTTCGAATATTTTTTAACCAGCTTTTCAATTTGCGGGAAATATTGGGAGGATTCATCGGTCAGCAGAACAATCTGTATTTTTTCTTTTGCCAGTTCTCCGAAAACTTTATTTAAAGTATCCAATTGGGATTTGTGGGTGATCTGAGCAACGGTAACCATCAGTGGTAGGTTGGGATCACACTCCTGTTCCATACAAAATGTTGCTTTATTTTCTTTTCGGGAAGAGAGTGATTTTGCGGTAAAGTTGGCTTCCAGTTCTTGATCGGTTTCCGGATTCCAGGTTTCATAATCCAGTCCGCTTAAAATACCCATCACTTCTTTGGCTCGTTCATTCAAGAATGGATATAATCCCTGTGAGAACTCTGGCTCAGAGAGGAGCTTCTCTCGCATTTCCGGGCTGGTGACATTAATGGCATCCGCATAAAGAATACCGGTCTTCAGGAAGTTTAATTTCCCCTCCAGTTCACAAGCCCCTCCGGATTGAATGAATTCCTCTCCAATACCAATTTCGCTGGAAAAAGAGAGGGGAAAAATACCCTGTTGAGAAAAATCATGAATCGTTAAAACGGTTCGGGTGTTCTGAAAGAATTCATCATCCTTATAGCGTTCTTTTAAGTAGAAGGGGATGAGCGCAGTTGCCCAATCATTGCAATGAATGATATCCGGTTGCCAGTAGAGCAACTTCAGGGTTTCCAGCACGCTGATGGCAAAATTAGCGAATCGCTGGGCGTTGTCTTCGTATTCTTTCCCGGTTTGGGGATCCGCATAAACTCCTTTCCGATCAAAATATTCCGGGATGGACAAAAAATAGACATGTACCTTGGAGTTGGGTAGAAAAGCGGTTTTCCCGTTAGCGAGTTTGACCTCGCCTCCTAAATCGACTTTTACCTCCCTGAGTCGGATGACTTCTCTCAGCACATACTTGCGTTCATTGATGGATTTATATTTTGGCATCATCAACCGGATGTCCTGTTCCAGAAGCTTTAAAGCTGCTGGAAGGGCATGAGAGTTTTCAGCCAGAACACTATTTCCTGAAAAAGGTGCCACTTCGGCGGATAAATAACAAATTTTAAACGTACTCATTATCAGGTCCTCTATAAAAAATATCGATTATACGCTAATCTCTCTCAAAAACTGAGCAGCATCTTCCGGAGGAGTGGGATTAATAAAAAAACCGCTTCCCCATTCGAATCCGGCCACATTGGTAAGTTTGGGCATGATTTCAATATGCCAGTGATAATAGGATTTTCTCTCTTCCTGAATCGGAGAAGTATGGATGACAAAGTTGTAAGGAGGTGATTGCAATGCCCGATTCAGTTTTTTCAGAACCGTTTTTAACGTTAGAGCAAGATGATGGAGTTCTGTGTCATTTGACGTTTCAAAATGGGACATGTGTTTTTTGGGTAATATCCAGGTTTCAAAAGGAACACGAGCGGCAAAGGGTTCGATAGCGATGAAATGTTCTTCTTCAAAAGCCACTCGAATATTATCCTTTAATTCCTGACGGATAATGTCACAATAGATGCAACGTTCTTTCAATTTATAATAAGTCTTCGAACCAGTCATTTCTTCCACCACCCTTTTGGGAACGACCGGAGTCGCGATGAGCTGGGAATGTGCGTGTTTCAGGGTGGCGCCGGCCAGGTGTCCATGATTCTTGAATACCAGTATATATTTTAAACGAATATCTCTTTTCAAATCCTCAATTCGTAATTTGTAGGTGCGAACCACATTGTGAATGGCGGGTAGCTCCAGCTCCTCTAATTTTTTCTCCGGATCAGGGGTTTCGATGATCACTTCATGCGCTCCAATGCCATTCATCATATCATAGATGCCTTCACCCCGGGGATTTAACTCTCCCTCCACCCGAAGCGCAGGATATTTATTGGGAACCACCCGCAGGGTCCATCCGGGAGTGTTTGGAGGAGTGTTCTCCGGGCGGATGGCATAAATTTCCGGTGGGGTCATATTTTCATTACCCGGAGCAAATGGGGAAAATTGTTCTTTTTTTTCTTCTACCAGTGTCAAAAAGTCGGAGGGTCTTCGGCCTCTTTCTTTGGCGATTATCACCCATCTCCCAATGATTGGATCTTTCCTCAGTTCGGTCATTCGCAAATAAGTTTAGGTTATTCAATATTTTTTAACGACTTAAAATATAACCAATAACAGCTGAATAAACAAGAACCAAAAAAACCACCATCCTTTATCAACGGCCGGGATGGGTAATTTTTAAGGGATTACCGCATTTTTCAAAAGGCAATTCTTTGGGTATCTACCGGCAATAACATTTACCGTTCCGTGTTTCGATATTCATGACTCAGTTTCAACAACTGTTCTTTTATCTCCCCGGGTAAGGGAAACCGTTCCAATACAGAATCCAGCAATGCCAGATATGGAGGAATTCCTTCCGGCAGTTTTTCCTTCAGAAATTCAAGATGTTTTCGGATAGTATTCACATCCCCCCGAACCATGGGGCCGGTGAGGGCTTCGGCAGGTGAATGGTGAGAGAGATTCTGTATCGTGGATTCCATTAGCCCCTGAAAGGCAGCCCAATGATATTGCTTCGGAATTTCCGCTTTGGTGAGCACCGACTAAGCACGTTCCGCGAGCGCCACCGGAAAGTTGGAATAGATTACCGCCGCCAGGTGCATGGGAGTTTTTTGCTGTGGGGTAATAAGGATGATGTGGCATCCCATGGTGGCAAAAAGGGCTTCACATACTTTACAGGCCTCGGGCGCTCCTTCCACATCCCAATAGACACCCTCAAGAGATTGAGGCTCCTCTTCCATAGAAGCCACAGCCACGTTCGGATGAGCACTGGCAATGAGTGCTCCCTTTTGTTGAAGAGGA
>RFIL01000400.1 GCA_003695285.1 Calditrichota bacterium | reverse complement strand
GGTGACCGAATTAATGTTTTATACTGGGATGATCTGCTGGTGGGGACCGGCACCGGTCTCTATGGTCAAATGTTGGAATCGCCAATGGGAATTTCAACCACGAATCCTCCGAGACTCATTCAAACTCCTCAGCTTTATCAAAATTATCCTAACCCCTTTAACCCGGTCACCAGTATCCATTTTCTCATACCTCATACGACATTAAGGGCTTCAGGAGCGGATAATGTTCAACTGCTGATATATGACTTACTGGGTCGAAAAGTAAAAACATTGCTCAATACAGTCTTGCCAGCCGGGGAACACACCGTTCAGTGGGATGGAACGGATGATGCCGGACAACCGGTGGGTTCCGGTATCTACTTATACCAATTAAAATTCGGTAAAAACATTCAAACCCGGAAAATGGTACTGATTCGCTAACTATCTTCTTAAACCTTTTTTCCCCTGGAGAATGTACAATACTTGATTCTCCAGGGGATTTTTTTATGTGGAATGATTGCCTTCATTTTTTTGCGATATCCTTCCCACCGAACCGACAATCGATGAGCCCTTTCCAGCTCGATGCTTCTTCAGGAAAAAGTTGGCACAGAAATCAAGGAATGATTTTATGAGGATTTGATAAAGGAATGGGTTAATTTTCGGAATGTATGGCCATATAAATTTCTTTGTTGGTAATTCCCAGCTTTTCCAGGCGGTAACGAAGTTTCCCACGATTAATTTTTAACAATCGGGCGGCATAACTTAAATTTCCATTAGCCTTCTTCAGCGCACTTAACAACAGATCCCTTTCTATCTTTTCCAGAGATATTCCTTCATCCGGAATTTCAAACTCTGTGAATCCACCATTCACACTCAAGACTTTTTTGCCAGACCGTTCACTGCTCCGATCTCGCTCCGAGTGGATACCAAGGTCCTCCGGCTTTATCCACTCATTCCCCTCAATTAAGACAGCTCTTTCGATAGCATTTTTTAATTGGCGAACATTTCCTGGCCAGTGGTAATTTAAAATTAATGTTTCCGTCTCCGGTGCTAAACCTTTCACATTACGCTGGTATTCCTTATTAAATCGCTCAATGAAGTGATTGGCTAACAACAACACATCCTTCCCTCGCTCACGTAAGGGTGGCACCATGATCTGACAAACATTTAACCGATAATATAAATCTTCCCTGAATTTACCGAGTTTTACCGCCTTAAGAAGGTCCACATTGGTAGCAGCAATTATTCGTGTCGATATATTAATTTCCTGCACCCCACCAATGCGCCTGAACCGTTTATTTTCGACCGCTTTTAGCAGTTTTACCTGAAAATTGGTGCTGGTATTACCAATCTCATCCAGAAAAATGGTACCCCCTTCCGCCAGTTCAAACAGACCGGGTTTGCGAACCTGAGCCCCGGTAAAGGCCCCCTTTTCATACCCGAATAATTCCGATTCCAGCAGGGTCTCGGGGATGGCTCCACAATTGATGTCAACAAAAGGTTGATGGGAGAAGGTGCTCAGGTTGTGAATCAATCGCGCGACCAATTCTTTGCCGGTACCGCTTTCCCCATAAATCAGGGTGGTAATCGTAGAACTCCTGGCAATTTTTTTGACCGACCGGATGACCTTTTTGATCTGAGGAGATTCCCCCACGATCACGTCTTCGAAGGTCTGCATTTTTTTAACCGGCTTCAACCTGCTCCACCTCCAATTTCCCCCTAATTCTTTATTTTCCTACAGTTAAGACACTTATATTATCGGCAGGGACAGGATGAAGTTGAAAGTCTTCCGGGAATGATCAAATGCTTCGTTCCAGCACCTTTTGCAACCCCTCACCAATGATGTTAAAACTCATCACTGTTGCGGCAATAAACACCCCGGGGATGGTCGAAATCCACCAGGCGTACATCAGAGCTTCCCGTCCATCATTGATGATATTCCCCCAGCTGGGAGTGGGGGGTTGTACTCCGATACCCAGGAAACTTAAGGCAGATTCGATTAAGATGACTTCTGCCATTTTCATGGGAATGGCCGCCATTACCGGGGTTAAACAGTTAGGGATTAGATGGCGCAGGACGATTCGAATCTTGCTGAATCCCAACCCCTTCGCGGCCAGAATAAATTCACGTTCTTTGATCGACAGTGCTTCCCCGCGGATCAACCGTGCAATCTCCATCCATCCCGTAAAACTAAGGAGCAAAATGAGCCCCCAAATGTTTACAGAAAATAGCGCGGCGATGGTGATGAATAAAAACAGGGGTGGAATTGCCAGTAAAAAATCAAGTATCCTCATCAGGATGGTATCTACCACCCCTCCCCAGTAGGCAGAAATGCTTCCATACAATATCCCGATAGTCACTGCTAAAAATACAGAGATGAATGCAATGGTAAGAGAAATCCTACCTCCATAAAAGACTCTACTAAAAATGTCCCGTGCAAATTTATCGGTCCCAAAGGGATGTTGCAGGGATGGCGGGAGGTATCGCTCATACACCAGATCACCCTGCTCTTCGGGGTGATAGGGCATAATGAGAGGACTGAGATAAGAGAGCCCGGTCAGCATGACAATATATATCAATGCACAGAGTGTCAATCTATTTCGAAAAACCGCTGAAGTTCCAGTAATTGATGCGCTGAATCCATAAGCTCTACTCATGCTACCTCCCGCTATACCGGATTCGTGGATCGATGATACTATACAGAATATCCGACAGCAAGTTACCTACTACAACTGCTACCGTGGCCATCAAGGTACAGGAAAGAATTACCGGAAAGTCATGAGAGAAGATGGCATTAATGGCCAGCCGCCCCATCCCCGGCCAGGAGAAGATGTATTCAGTAATGACGGCTCCCCCCAGTAAAAATGGAAAGTATAAACCGATCAACGTGGCCTGAGGCAAAAGCGCATTCTTCAGGGCATATTTCCACCAGATTTTCTTTTCGGGTAAGCCGAAGGCATATGCAGCGCGAATATACTCTGTTTGCATAATTTCCTTGAAGCTGGTTGAGACATATCG
>RFIL01000399.1 GCA_003695285.1 Calditrichota bacterium | reverse complement strand
GTAAACTTACTTCCCGTCATTCCAAATCGGAGCGCCAGGCGATTATAATATAAATATTCCACACCTAAATTGTGAGGGGACTCAAATTTTTTATTTAGAGAATATGCAATTAACAACTGCCCACTGATTTTGGGTAATGGCTGTAAGTAAGAGCCCCCGATTTGCCAGGAACGTTTAATCTGATCCGCATGGCGGGATTGAGTATCCCAGGTAATTTTGGTATTCCAGATATCTTTTATCGCCAATCCAATTGATAATTTACCCAATCGGCTATCATCCAATAAATCATCGACGCCAAATTTCAACATCGCTCCGAAATCGAACCCGATCCCTGAGCCGGTATTTCCGAAAACCGATTGGCGAATCAACTTCAGATTAAACCCAATCGGTATGCTCACCGGGATCACAAAATATTGCCACCCAAAATCAATATTTAATTTGTTCAATTTTGCAAGGGTGATAAATAATGCGTCATCATGACTTTCGGAATACCCTAAAGGGGCATTGGTAAGCGCAAATTGAGTCCAGGCGCCCAGGGGGTCATCTCCAGCTTCTGAAACGCGTGTATCGTAGGTAGAGGTCGGATCATCCAGGAGAGGAGAATCATAGCGGGGAATATCAGAGATTGAAAGACGAACCCAGTTGAAGGAAATCGCCCCAGCCCCATATAAGGGTCGAGTAAATCCCACATGAAAATGGGTCACCAGAGATTTAAACAAAGAGGCATACATTCCAGAGGCTTCAGCCCGTACCAAAGTTGCTGCTCCTGCAGGATTCCAAAAAAATGCAGAACCATCGTCAGCGACCGACACATAGGCACTGCCCATTGCCATTCCCCGGGCACCTATTCCTAATTCCAGAAATGCTCCGGCATATCGGGTTTCCTGAGCAGTAACCATTATTGAGAAACTCGCAACTGCAACAACCAGGAAATGCCATCTTAATCGCTTCATATCGCACCTATTTTAATTTTGCCACTTTTAGTGTTTTCTCAATTGTCTTATCCTGATAGGTAGCTCGCACCACCGCAAAATAGACCCCATTCGCCACTTCCTGACCATCCTCGTCCGTCCCATCCCAGATAAGTTCATTATATCCCTTTCGTCGAGCACCGCCATCAATGGCTCCAATGGGATTGTTGATATCATGATCAATGACTTTTATCAATCGTCCGCTAACCGTATAAATACGGATTTCAAACTCATCCAGATCATCGTTAAGTTGCACAAAATAAGAAAAAATGGTTTTATCTTTGAAGGGATTGGGGTAATTCCCATAAATATGAACATCAAAGCCCTCAGCGACAACCAGATCAAACGTTTTTTCAGCAAAATTTCCATTCACATCCCGGGCTTCCACCTTTAGCTGATGGGTTCCCTCTAACAACTCCGGATATATAGAAATACCCATCACATCATTCTTTTGTAAGGAATCCGGAATCAGAACCTTATCTTCAGAGATGGGTTTGTTGTCCAGAAAAAGTTTGATTCGATCCCTCTGGATATCAATCCCACTTTCATCCTGAATAACCACATACAGGGATGGATTGTTGGAAACCAACCCACTGGTCTTAACCGGTCTGCCATCAACCGTTAACTCAACACTGGGTGCATTGACATCATCGGTAATAAAGGTGGCAAAGAGACCATCAGAATTCACCTGTGAGTACAACCGATAGGTCGAATTGTCCACCACTGAATTTTCAAAAGTCCAGGGGTGAGAAGAGCGCAGTTTATTGTAAAGTTTGATATCCGATACAGAAAAACGGGTGGTATCGATAAACGCTGGGTTAAGCTCCACTTCCATAGTAAATGGGCTGGTAATTTGAGCTGCCGGGTTCAACAATCGGATTTCTACAGCGTGTAAGGTGTCGGCAGAGAACAGCGGCACTCCGGAGATACCTTTCTGATCGCGAGGTGGTTCAATTGTCACCAGTCGCACTCTTACCGCAGTGGAATCATTGACGCTCCCCACCGGAAAACTTATCCGGATGTTGGAGCGAATGGTAATGGAATCGATGGAGGTCTGGGGAGTCAGATTGAAGACATCCGGAACCACGTGTTCGGTAATCACATTGTTTGAAGGCTCAACATCCACCACCTCTTCTGAAGAGTCAATTTCAGCATATACAACGATGTCATAGCTCTGATGCTGAAGTGGAAATGGGAAGGCGGCTTCAACGGATGCCGTATCTATGGCATTCATCTGAATCGTGGAACTGCTGAAATAATTGCCACTCTGGAAATTGTCCATCCCGTTGTAAAAGCGAACATGGACCGTTATTTCTTCATCATCTCCGGTGCCCCCATTATTTTGAAGGCTGGTTTTTAGTCGTGCCTTTTTCCTTCCGGTAAAGTGCAACGCTCCAGGCACAAAGGTAATATCCGGCCGGGTATCCCTTGCAACATAGCTATAATTCCGGAAGGCACTAAAAAATCCCTGATTGTTCTCTACAAAAATGGTAAAATAAACAGTCTTTAGTACATTCGTGGGATTCAATCGGGCAATAAATAAGCTTGTATCCGAGGGAACCGGATGGGCTTCAATACTATCGGAACTGCTTTGATTGTAGACTACCACTTTCCGGATGCCGTGAGTATCTGAAGCTCGAATTCGCACTTCCACAGTGTCCTCAACACCCGGATGCTCCGGGACGATATCCACGGATTGCAGGACAGAATAATTTATTCCAATAGGAGCCACACCGCTCGCATCCAGGTTTCCATCAGACAGATAGGCTCGGATTAACCCTTTTCCTTCAGGAATGTCATCGGGAATTTGTAGGGTCACTGTTGTGCTACCATTCACTCCAAAGAGGGGAATTTGATCAACGATATTCAACTTCTCATCGGCCAGCTCCACATATCCATCAGCAGAGGCGAAAGAAGATTGAAGTGTCACCTGAATGGTGTCCCCTCGCATAGGAGTGGGATCATCCACATTCACAGTCAGGGTGGGGGAAGCATGTTGTAAACGTAAGTAGGGATCGCCGATTAAGTTATATTGAAATATCATTTCATGTCGAACTCCATTAAATCCCTGGGTAAAATAAATGTCTCCATCCACAATATATTGCCATCCATTGCTCCAGTAGAGGATTTTACCCAGGGTTACGATCTCACCAATGGTCATGGAGGGATCAAAGAGAAATTGCCCGACATACCAGAGCATGGAATAGTCATTGTGGAGATATCCCAGCCCGGAGGATGCCAAAACACCCACCGCACCCTTTTGATGGGAGAGCAACAGCTTTTGAGCTAATCCCATATTATTCGGATTTTCAAAGGCACCTGTAAAACAGGTCATGCTGGTGATAAATGGATACATCCCGGCATTGTTCAGTCGATCGACATCCGGGATATCCATCAACCGGACATCTGCCCAGATACCTCCACCGCCATGTCCCATGAAATTGATTAAAAACAAACCATCATCCCAGTGATCGATCAGATCCGTATCGGTTCCGAAATTGGGGTCAATGGGGAGATTGGGATCCTTGATGGTGTTTAATCGAATCGAAGAGATATATGGAGGAATCAAAGTTTCCATTACACGGGTGTTTTGACTGCGAAATGCCGGTTTGGAATTTCCAAAAATATGGCGCAGTTCATAAGTTTTTTCATCATTACCACTGATGAAGAGGGCTCTATTGCGCCAGGCTCCAACCGGCGGATTTTGCTCATAGGTAATCAGCTTTTCGATGACATTGGAAAGTTCCAGGTTGGTATTGACTGGGATTCTCCCCACAAATAAATCCGGAACCAGATCTTCCCCGGAAACCAGGCTATAGGGAAAATCAGATGCTGCTGCCCCAAACTCCTGAGTCTGATAGAAAAAAGTCGGTACAAAATCAGGAGATGTCGGCGATTTACTCTTATAATCAAAATTGGCATCACCAACAAAGACTACATATTTGAGTCTGGGATTTCGTTGCCAGTTAAAAAATGCGTACTTCAAAAACGACTGGATCGCCAGTGGAGATTTAATCCCATAATTAAACTCATCGTAAATTTCCTGAGTCGTGATTAACTCCGCGGCCAATCCCTGACCCCGTCGGAAATCCAACAACTCCCGGGCGGTATCAAAAAACCGTTCGTGGGTAATGATGATGTATTCCGCTCGATTTGAAGGGTCCCGAAGGGTACGTTGAGGATTATCGGGGTCAAAAGGTTCATCCATTTCAATACGAACCGGTTTCTTTTTACGATCCGGGGTTACTGCGACATATTTTACATCATCTGTTAAAATTTCATCTTGGAAAGTGATCCGATAAAATGTTTCGCCATCGATAACCTCATCCCGAATGTTAAAATTAACCAATTTACTGGTTCCGATTTTGTACAAATCAATATCCGGGCGGGTAAAATTATCTATATCAAACTGAAAGAGATTTACATTAGGAAAAGAGATAAAAGAAGGGCGGGTAAAGACAATTTCATTATTATGAGCCCGGTATAACCGGTCGTAGGTGACATCAAACCAATTTAACAGCACGATGTCAGTCCCTTTAACCACTTGCTGATTTCCCCCTTCACCGATGGTAATATCCGGAAGGGTGGGCATTTGCACTTCCAGCAAATTTACCCCATGCTGAATGGCCGAATTACTGATGGTAGAATTCCCCACATTCGTAATTCGAGAAGTATCCTGATCAAACCAGTCATCACGAGAACTTCCTACAAAACTATTGTTCAGCCAGACCATTACTTCATGAGGCACCCTATCATCGGTGGTGGGGTCTCCATCATTAAACACCGCACCAAATGATTTTCCGGAAAACATGGCTGTGACGTCAACATTGTTAAAGGAGTTGGGAGCCGGATAAATCAGCTCAAAAGGATATTGGGTTTTGCCCACCGCTTTTACCCCGGAATCAAAAAACCAGAGATCACGGTGATAGGAAAGTTCTTCCTCATTGGCTCTTCCCAATCGTTCAAAATGGTTGTTTTTCTCAACATGAATGGTTGTTCTGTAAAAGAAGGAGGGATTATATTCCCCATCCCGGTTGGTAACAATGCTGGCGTTTTCCTCTACCATCCTCAACCCCGGAGTTCCTCCCCATTCCAGCCAGTACACATTCTCATCCGAAAAGGGGTCCGAATATTGATCCGGAAATTGGTCGATGAGCGTCTTTTCATTGGGTTCTCCCCAGAATTCAAAATAGTCATCGGGATCAAATTGCCCGTCCTGTTCCCCGACAATGTAGAAGGCCACCAGATTTCCTTTGTTGCTTAAACGAAAGGAGAGGGGATCAATGGTGGTAATATCCACTCCGGCCTCGATCAGGTCATTCCCTGTAACCTGATAAATCCCTCGCTGATCAACATAAATCCGAACCCTTTTATCCACATCACTCCCAAACACCTGGCGTTTTTCCTGTGAGGGTTGATATCCCCCATCTCGAGGAGAGATTAAGGATAACTGGTCCGGATTCACCACAATCTTTGAAAGGATTCCTGCCTCTCCGGAAGAGATGGATGCTGCCGGCGGATGAAGATTGGAGTATAGAATCGTTATGGTGAATTTCTTATAAAACTTTACCCCTTCTGGAGTGACCTGAACTGGATTGACACTGAGATTACTCAATTGATAATCTCTAAACAGCCCGACCTCTTGCAATTTATAAATATCCTGTGGAAAAATGTCCTTGTAAGCAGGTGCTGGTGTAATATTATTTTTTCGTGGAGAATTATCATATGGTTCAATCACACGCCCCATACTTCCCCAATCTACCTCTTCTGTAAATATGGTGGGAAACACACCGGGATAGGTTTCTACTTTTTCCAGGGAGATCGAAGAACGAATATCCCCATCCGGGAGGGTCAGGGGAAGCGATAATACCGGAAGTAAAGGAGCACCGGGAATAAAATTCTGGGATAATCCAGGCACGGTAATCAGGGATTGCCCCTGAGGGCCCGTTTTTATCTCAACTTCTTTAAAATCAAAATGAATTTTAATTCCTCGATTTCCCATGGATTCTATCGAATACCATTCCCGGGAAGTTTGAGGAGATTGCGCAACTGCAAGATTGCAAAAAAGTGTCGCCAATATTAAACTGGTGGCAAACATCCGGATCATGTTCTTCATAACTCGTAACCCATTACCCTTATTCTTTGATGTTTCCATACTGGTCTTCGTATTTGATTTTCTTTCTCTTCGCAATCAGGTTCAGAGACGGCTACGTCGAAACAGAACAACACAGGTCATCATCTCATTCCCCTTCAAACGGCTGGCAACATAACAAAGTAATACAAAATATGCAATGGAGTTTGGTATAAATCACATTTTATTCGGCAAAGCGAATGATTATATCCTCCCTCTCAACTTTTCGGGAGAAAAATGAGCAATAGGTACCTGTCTAGCCGTCTCCGCTTTTCAATTACACAATATTTGACGATGTAACTCCACGTAGTAGCTATGTGACTATACCTGTTCTCCCCAGCTTAGTAAATCGGTGATTTTACGTTTTTCTACTTTGGGTGTGAATGCTTCTCGTAATCGTTTTGCTAACATTTCTTCGGTAAGTCCTCTGGTTAATACCCCATCTTCTGCCAGAGATAGCATCCCCGTTTCCTCGCTAACCACCAACACCAGCGCATCTGTCTGTTCAGATAATCCTAACGCTGCCCTATGTCGCATACCAATGGTGGGATCGACACGAGGATTCTGGGTTAATGGTAGTTGACATTTTGCGGCTAACAACACATCCCTCTGAATCACCACTGCTCCATCATGTAATGGGGAACGTGGGTTAAAAATGGAAAGTAATAACAGTTTACTTACCCGGGCATGAATCGGCACACCGGTTTCCACCACACTTTTAATACCGGTATCTCTGATGAGAACTATCAGTGCTCCAAAATTCTTTTTAGCTAAATCCGAGGCTGCCCCCACCACTTCCTCAATAAACTTTGGTGTCTCCACTTTCACCAATTTCTGAATTACCGGATTTTGACCGATGTACAACAGCAAACGTCTAACCTCCGGCTGAAAAATAATGACAAAAGCAATTACCCAGGCTTCTTTTATGATTGAGAAAATACCAGATATCGCACTTAAATTCATCAACTCAGCAGCGAATGAAAACAGTAAGATTAAAAACAAGCCCATCATCATTCGGGCTGCAACACTGCCCCGAATGAATTGATAAATCTTATAAAAAAAGTACGCGACTAAAAATATATCGATAAAATCGATGTAACTGATTGTTAAAAAGCCAATCTTAAATCGCATGGTTCACCTGATAAGTTAAAAAATTATCGGTTATTCCTTACCCAGCATTAGTTAGTACTGAAAAAATCTCCTGTTTTTTACCAACAACTTACTCAATATTCATTTGACAACTAAGAAGCTTTTAGATCTTGAATTCCCTGAAACACCTGAAGCGCTTCTTTTAATTCTTTCACATCATGGACGCGAAACATCTGAACCCCTTTCTGGTAAGCGTAAAGATTTGCTGCGATGGTGCCACCGATACGATCCCGGGGGAGGTTACCACTCAATTTTCCGATGAACGACTTCCGGGAAGCTCCCAGCAATATCGGATAACCAAATACCCGAAACTCCGCAATACGTCTGATCAACTCATAATTGTCCTCCACCCGTTTGCCAAAACCAATACCCGGGTCAATGATTAACTGGGTAACACCATGGCCTCCTGCGTAATCTATTTGCTTCTGGAAAAAAGTAATGATTTCCTCCATCAAATGGGTATAAGTAGGATTTTTCTGCATGGTTTGGGGCATCCCTTGCATATGCATTAGTATCACCGGTACGGCATAGTGATGCGCAACGTTAACCATATTTTCATCAAAGCGGAGTGCACTGATATCATTGATAATATGTGCCCCTTCTTCCAGGGCTCTTCTGGCTATTTCACTTTTGACCGTATCGATGGATATGATGCAATCCTTAACTTTCGCCAGTCGCTGGATGACCGGACCCACTCGTTGCCATTCTTCTTCCAGAGGAACGGGGGAAGCCCCTGGCCGGGTCGATTCCCCACCAATATCTATTACATTTGCTCCCCCTTCCAGCAATGACATGGCATGTTGATAAGCCCTTTCCGGAGAGTGAAACTGTCCTCCATCACTGAAAGAATCCGGGGTGGTATTCACAATCCCCATCAATAGTGGTTTGCGAATCTTGAGGGTGCCGCCCGGAATTCGATACTCCCAGCTTTCCTCAAGAAACCTTTTTCTACTTTCCTGAAGGAGTTGATACACCTCTGGCGAGATCCTCTCCAGGTGGCGGAGGGAATCACTGGAAAGGAATTCCAGCACATCACAATGCGGTATCAACAACACCTCCACTTCTTCACCTGAGGTATCAGATGTTACCAGGGTAATATCTTCCCACTGAGTAAATGTTTGTTGTATCCCTGATGCAACCTCCCCTGCTACGCTTAGTTTAATCCCTCCATATTGGATCAACTTATCAAGCAAGCCCTTTTCCTCAGAGGATATCCCCAACTTTTCACATTCTTCACGTGCATCGGCAATGTTTAAATTCCTCAAAATTCGCATCATCTCAGTTTTACTCCTTCGGTATCGGTATATTTAATGCCTCTAAACATTCACGAATACCCTTCATAGCTTGAATGGCGTAATAATCATCCTCACCGGTTTTATTAGCAACCCGATAACGGAATTCTTTCAAGGCAGATTGATAATCCCCCTTTTTTTGATAAATCACACCCAGATATAGATGTGCATCCAGATAATCTCCATATTCAATTGCCCGTTTAAAATAGTGCTCTGCTTCCCTGTAGTTTTTCAGCTTAAAATGAGTAACTCCCAGATTGTACTGAACCACCGGTAACCGGGGTTGCAGGCTATCCGCCTTTTGAAAGGCCTTTATCGCTTCGCGATACTGGAAAATAGCTAATTGATATTTTCCCCACAATATCCATCCAATCTCTGACTGCGGATTTAATTCCAGAAATCTTTGTAACACCTCCTGAAGCCGAACGCGCTCCGCCTCATCAACCGGAATACTTATCAGAAGTTTTTCAGCATACCGCTGCAACACTCTTTCATGAATGGGGCAAATCATTAATATCTTTCTTAATAGATGTTTCTCATCAATGAATCCCAATTCTTTATATCGTGATGGATGTAGTAAAGAGAGATTTTCCAGCACATCAATATCAAACGGATTGGCAGAATAGGCAATCTTCAGAAACTCCTCGGCATTATCGAATTTCTCCTGTAGCATAAAACTTTCGGCAATCATGTTCGCCATCAGCACATTGATGTGATTGGCTTCCAGTGTCTCTTTAAAAATTGGGATTAAAGACCTCCTGGCATTTTCTAACATCACCTCCCATTGGGGTTTCTCCTCCAAATCGTCACCATCTTTTTCCAGTGTTTGAACCGCTTTTAGCTGTTCCGCCTTTCGGATTTGACAGTATTCGAGCAGTATTTGAGCTTCTTGATGATTCGGTTCCCTGGACAACAGTTGCGAGCAATAATCCTGGCTTTCATCGTATTTTCCTTTAAAAAAATAATCTCGTGCCAGGACAAATAGACTATCCGCCTCATGAAGAGCCGGATTTCCAGGCAGAAGTGGAAATTCCTTACTGAGCGTCGTTCTGATTTCTTTCATGGTGGTAAGTGGAGATTCCCGGATCACAGGAATGGTTTTCTCCATTTTTATTTTCTTATCTTGTGGCTCCACAATTTTTAAGTGGAGCACCAGATCCTGATTGTCTCGCACCAATTCGCCAACGATTAGCTCATCAATGGGCAACTGATCTAAAAGCTTCTGACACTCCCCATTGTTGGCAGGTAAAGTACAATCTAAATCAGCCAGATAATTCCATCGTTGGTAATACAGATAATTGGTTTTACTCCGGTATGGCTTCAGGGAGCTGGTAATGCCATCACGGAAGTAATAAGCTAGCCAGGCATCCTCCGGCTCTTCGGCATAAATCAGGGTTGAATAGCGATGCAATACGGTTTCCGGCGGGTCTTGCAGCCAAACGGTGATATAAATACCTGTAGCCACTACCCAGATGATGGAATACCAGAAAAGAAATTTTTTACGGGTAAATAATTCATTCCCTCTGGAAATTGAATATAATACCAGGAAAAATGTGATGACCACTAATAGATATAAGCCGATACCACCCGGCACATTTCCGGAAAGGAATTTATACAGTTCACTCATGACTATTTTTACCCAATATCTCCTTAATTAGGTGAACTATTCAACCACTCTTCTCATGGATCCAGGACAACCTCACAATTGTTACCTCAGGCATCTTCATGGAAGGAGCCCCTCACACAACGGGTGACCGTTTGCACGTTGTTTCGATGTTCCCCTCTCATTGCTGCACATAATTGAAGCGCTTCAACGGTTACTCTAACACCCTTAGGCTGGAGTAATCTCACAATTGCGTCGGCGATTTGTTCCGTCATTCTTTCTTGAATTTGTAAGCGACGGGAATACACATTGACGATTCGTGCAAAATCGGAAAAACCGGCAATCCGGTTGTTCTCCGGAGCATACACAATTTCCACCTTTCCAAAAAAAGGAAGGAGGTGATGCTCACACATGGAATAGAAGGATATATCGCGGATGGTTATCAAACTGGAATTGCCGAGAGGTTCATTAAACGAGCGAGTGGG
>RFIL01000398.1 GCA_003695285.1 Calditrichota bacterium | reverse complement strand
GTAGGGAATTTTAATATGGAAGTTGATAATAGTAACTTAATACTCAATTGTCCTCGTGGGGGGCGATACAGAGTAACTCTTTTATTTGTTAAACGAAAAATCAAATTTTGAGTTTTTTCCAATTCTTCCTTAATCTCAGAAAACTTCATTTGATGAAAAGTAAAAGGATGAGAATAGGTGTGGATTCCCAATGAATGCCCTTCATCAAAGATACGTTGTAGCAATTCTGGATATTTTTCTGCATGTTGACCAATTATAAAAAATGTTCCCTTGACATTTAATTTCTTTAAAATATTTAAACACTCTGGAGTATATTGAGGATTTGGGCCATCATCAAAGGTGATAGCGACAGAATGACTCGACGAACTTCCACGCCAGGCAAAAACTCGCCGAGTTAGGAAAAACTGCATTAAATTTTTAGCTATTTTAACTTTAGTAGAGATTCGGTTATCCACAGCAACTTAATTTAAATTTGCTCAATGAGGTTTTAAAATTAACCGTTCAGCAATTTGTAACACTTTCTCGGCATTATTCACCCAACAGAAGTTCGATAATATATGCTTCCGAGCTTTTTCTCCCATCTCTTTTCTTTTCTCCGGGTTGTTTAAAAGATAGACGATAGCCTGAGTCAACTCAGTCTCATTTCCAGATTCCACTAGTATCCCATTTATCCCATCTTCTATCACTTCTTCTAAAGGTCCCAAACGAGGTGCGATGGTTGGTTTACCAACGGCCATATACTCAAATACTTTCATCGGGGAACCATAAAAATTTGAATTGGGCATTAATGTAATATCCATGGCCGAGATATATTGAGTGATTTCCTCGTGTGGTACCCATCCTGTTAGAGTAACCTTTTGTTGTAACTCGTTTTCTACGATAAATTGGCGAAATGTTTCTTCCAATTCTCCCCTCCCTACAATTAAAAAATGACAATGGGGATATTGGTTGAGCACCTTCGGAATTATCCTCATCAGAATATCCACCCCATGCCACTCTCGTAAGGAACCGATAAACCCAATTACTGGTTGTTGGTTTAAGTTGTATTTGTCACGAACGAGTTGAGGCAGAGGTATTTTTTGAAATCTTTCCGGATCAATTCCATTGGGTGTCACAGAAATACGGTCTTCCTGCACACCTCGTTCTTTGATGAGGAATTCTTTTAAAGCTGTGGAAACCGTAAAGATATGATCGGCTCCTTGACAAATAATTTTTTCATAATACCGGGCTAATGCCGGAAATTTCATTTGAAGATAGGAATAGTGAGTTCTTTCAAATGCTACCGGTGCATTCACTTCTAAAATAAAAGGAATTTTTTTACGTCGTGTAGCTTTCAACCCCCCTTTGTTATAACTGTTATATCGCTCATAAAGAAAATCCGGTTGAAATTCTTCAATCGCCTTTATTAGCATCCGTGTGCCAACGATATTATATCCTAATTCTGCTAATTCGTAGGCTGCTTCTGGGATAAACTGTTTAACTATCTCCCATTTCCTGGTTTTGCGAGTCTCCGTTTGAGTCGGTTCTCCAACCAACGAGACCACTCGTACTTCATGGCCTAATTTTCGAAAAGCCTTAACCATTTCCCGGATATGTATCCCTTCGGCACCATCCCCGAGAGTACGATGATGATACAATATTCTCATATTTTGCCCATTGAGCTTTTGATAATATCCCTTGTTATTTCTAGGGGATAAAACTATAAATTGCCAATTTTCGATGAGTACAATTTGATAAATAAATTTTGATAATAATCTATGACTCTATCAATGGTGAATTGATCCTTAATGATTTTTAACCCATTTTCACGAAATTTTTGGCACAAAAGGGGTTCACTATGAAGGATTTCTAAAGCCTCCGCTAATTTCTGATCATCTCCAACCGGAAAGAGGATACCATTTTTGTTATGGGAAAGTAATTCTGGATTTCCACCGGTCCGGGTAGCAACGACCGGAATTCCACAAGCCATCGCCTCCAGAATCACATTGGAACAACCCTCACTGATTGAACTGAGTACAAAAACATCCAGAGCATTAAAAATTTTTTCTACTTCCAATGTTGGTGGCAAAATAAAGACATCATTTAAAAGATTACGCTCTTGAAAAAATTCAATATATTTATCTTTCATATGATTGCCGGGAGGTTCAGCACCCATTAGAAGCAGCTTGGCGGATGGAATCGTCTTTTTAACGCGTTCAAAAGCACGGAATAGAGTAAAATGATCTTTAACCGGAAAAAATCTCCCCACCGTACCAATTAAAAACTCATCTTTTAATTGCAATTTTTTCCGAGTTTCTTCCCGATACTCCTGGGATGGAAAAAACTTCTGTGGATCAATACCATTATGCCGAACTTCAATGTTCTTTTTTCTATACCCAAACTCTTTTTGCATGATTTTTCTCAAAGCATCGGCAACAACAATAACAATGTCAAACTGCCCCCAGACAAATTTCTGCACTTTATCCTTCCAGTATGAACGTTCAAATGTTCCGTGTTCACCATGGATTTTGATTGGAATTCTCGCTACGATGCTTGATAAATATCCTTCCATCAAAGTATTCCAGGAATGGGTATAGATGATATCGTATTGCTTTTCTTTAAACAATTTAATCAATTGAGGGATTAATTTCAGGTTATTCCCTTTTGTGGGGACCAGGGTGACAATATTGAATCCTTCCAAATTCAGAGCTTCTTCAAACACAATTCCGCTTAAAACGACAATATCAATTTCGAATAAATCGCGATCCATTTTTGAAACGATTTTGAGGATGCCATTTTCTTTGCCAGCTGGGGCAATGAGCTTCACCAGGTGAGCAACTTTAATTTTAGTCATACGCTCTCCGGAACCATAATTTTGTTATATACGCCTTAAAAAAATTGACTCCGGCTAAATTGGGTATGTTTAATCTATAAAGTTCATAGGGGTGATTTCGAATGTGTTCTAATGTATTCCATTCCGGTATTTGGGTTAAAGCATACTTAAAGCCCAGCTTTTTTAGCAGAGGGAAGAGCTGAATTTGATAATCATTTATCGTTCCATTTGGATAAGCCAGGTAAGCACAATTAATATTCGCCTTCTTTTTTAGGTATTCTATGGACATATTCAACTCTTTTTCAAAAAACACTTCATCACTTACATTGATTAAAGCATGATTATGTGTGTGAGACCCAATAATCATTCCCTCATTTGCCATTTGTTTGATTTCACTCCAGTTCATGAAGCGATACCGGACTGGATTGGCTTGACTTAGATCCACATCATCAAACATCTCATTTAATTTATGTAGAACTTCTTTCAACCTCTCAAAAGTTAATTTTTTTAATTCTCCTCGAATCACCAATGAAGCATTAATCCTTTGCTCTACAGAGTTCAACTCCAATTTCTGAGGGAAAAAATCCGGTAGATAAAACTCACGTCTTTTGGTATTCAATAATAAATATGTTACCTGATCCGTCCACAACAACTTTTTATCTTCAATAAATCCTGTCGTGACGAAAAAATGACCGGGAATATGATTTTCTGCTAAAACCGGAAATGCATATTGATAATTATTTTGAAAACCATCATCAAATGTAATCAGAACTTTCGGTTTGTTGGATTTTAATAAATATTCGGATTCCAATTCATCTAATGATACTACATGAAAATGATCTTTAAGAAATTTCACCTGTTGGGAAAAATGTTCTACCGAAACCACATTCCTGTAAGCATAATAGTTATGATCCTTCTCAATATATTTCTCGGGCATTACTCCATGATACGTTAAAACTAATAGTTTATCCTTCAATTTTTTCAATCGAAGATATGGCAGTCTTATAAACTCAAAACTGGTAGCTATTAAATTTTTTATATTATCCCTCATCCTTCATTCATCTCCATTAAATCACGATTACGTTTTCCGTCCTAATATCAAGCTACCTTCCCCATCAATGACCCAAAATATTATGCATCATATCCCAGATCAGTAGCCAGTCTTCCAACAATTTCCATTGTCTTGTTTTTTTCTTCTTCCGTTAAATTTTTTTTCCATTTTTCATTTAGATAAATTTTTGTTTGTTCATCAAGTCTGGTTTTGTGACCAATAATATGGTGTGGCGTTGATTTATAATTCTCAGGTAATTCAATTTCGGGTACTTCAAGAAATCTGAAAACGGAATTCATTTTATCTTGAGGAGCGGTACATAATTCTTCATACTTCAGGATCATCTTTTTCTTATCAGAAATTTTGTTATAGGCGCGCTGCATCACTATTTGTGTTTTTTTCCAGCGTATTGCCGCATCTTCCAAACTTAACCCCCTCCTCCTCATCGAATTTACGAAAGCACGGGGATCCCGAATTAACCAGATCAGTCTAACATCCAGTTCAGGGATGGTATTCAGTAATTCAAAGCGATTGGGAGACTTCGAAGCATCTGCAAAAACAGTAGAATTGGTCATCTCCAGTATAGTTTTTATAGACACGAGGTTTGCGTAGTTTTTTTTACGTATATGGGGTGTATGAAATGGTAATAAGATTCTCCGAATGCTTTCAACAACCGGATTTGCCCGATTCACATACAAAACATCACGGATTAGTTTATTGCTACAGTAGATCATCGCCCAGTTCAATGGGGTGAATTCAACGCCCTGCTCTGAAACCCTTCGATATACCTCCGTCCAGAATGAGCATTCACCTAAGGGTGAGCCACAAGAACAGGGGAGTAAATGGCGATCGTGATTTCTTTTTAAACTTGGGGAAGCTTCACCCACACTCACAATTTCCGGATGTGAATTTAGCAAGAATGCCAGCATGGTAGACCCACAATGACTCGTGCCCATAACATATGCAACTTTGTACATGCTTCTTTCTCCTGAACTCATTTATTGGGTGGATAGAGACGGACCTATTGGGAAGGCTATCAATTGATTAATACTCATCTAATGAGGTTTTGCAAAACTTTCTAATGCCTGGTAGTCACCTTTTTCACGAAGCGATATTTCTTCCAATTGCATATTCCTTAAACTAATCGAAAATGCCGCATTCCAGAAAAATAGTTCAAGGTATTGTTGATTATGAAACATCCCGGCAACGATTATTCCAATAAAACTAAGTTGTAAAGCGAGTGCCTGAAAATGATAAAACTCCATCTCCTCAAATCGCTTTGCATCCTTTTTAATTGCACGTAATAACACAAAACAATGAATTAGAAAACCGGTATAAAATATCAATCCAAATGGCCCCCATTCGCTAAGCACATTGAAGAATGTGTTATGTGCCGATTTTTTTTCACCTGTGTGTTCGATGCGATGTCGTAACTCCGGAACATAATCCGGTACCACTTCTTCATACCCCTCAC
This sequence comes from Calditrichota bacterium, assembly GCA_003695285.1. Classification (GTDB taxonomy): domain Bacteria; phylum Calditrichota; class Calditrichia; order RBG-13-44-9; family J075; genus J075. The sequence goes on along the minus strand of RFIL01000398.1, from coordinate 10,444 downwards.
CACCGACCCCAAGGGGGTGATCTCCCAGCATTTTGATGACCCCCTTCCAGAGATAAATACGGCTCATTGAGGAGGTATCTTCTTCATATTTATCTATGGTTTTTTGCCGTTCCTAAAACTGTTCATTGGTAAGTTGAAGAAAGATGACCCCGGCAAAAATTAAGGCCATTATCATTCTAAAGCGGGTCCTACCCTTTAACCAGATTACCGAAAATCCAGCAACAGCCAATAATCCAACAATGGCAGCTCGGCTATTTTCTAAGATAAGCATATTAAAAATAAAGGGTACGATAATAACACTGAGAATTTTTTCCCATCGTTTTCCCCTCAAAAACATGATCCCATAAAAAGGAAGAACTGCCATTACATATGCAGCAATAGCATTTCCACCAGTAGCATGGGGGGCATAAACTCCCAAGTCCCGATTGGACCCTTCCTGAAATGAAATTCGACCAAAATTCCCCACTGATAGTAAAATTGCCCAGATAAGGAGATGATAATCCTTCGGGCGACGGATGATATAAACAAATAAACTGACATGAATTGCTATCTTTAGAAGGTCCTCTGCTTTTTTCATACTCTCTTTTGGTAAGATAGCGGCTACAAATGAAACAAAATAGGCATTTAAAACAAACAATATTAACCATATAATGGGTTGATAATTAAGGTTTTCCAGCTTTGGAAGTTTTTTCCGATTTAAAAAAACACTCATCATGGTCAACAATGCAATGCTGAATGCCCATCGTATATCAGGTAAGTCTTTACCCCACCACCAATAGGGTGGATGATTATGCCATTCAAAAATGTAGGTCATTAATCCATATAATGGATTATACATCGTCAAAATAAAGCCGATTACATAAAGTCCTAAAAAAATGATTGTCGTTAAACTCATATTATACCATCTTCTTACTAGATGTCTTGATTAAACGCTATTTTTTTTCGATTCGTTATTTTTATGTACTACTTTTCGGTTTTAAATTTTTGACTTTACCCATCAGCACCATCAACTCTTCCAGAAAAGCCTGAGCATCATTGTTCTTCAAGATTAAATGTGTCAGTCCTAAAGAAACCAAACTCCCAAAGCTAAGCAGAAAAAGCATCAGAATAGAGTCAACAGCTACTAAACCATCCAGAAAATAAACCATTGAAAATAACACAGTAATTTGTATTCCACCATAAATAAATGGACCTTGTTGGGTTTGGAAGAAGTCTTTCAAAGAAAAAGGAAGATTTCGTATTATCACACTCAAAATCAACACCAGATAGATGGCATAAGAAATGACAGTTGCATATGAGACACCCACTATACCGTAGGGCAGGGCAAAGTAGATGGTCCCTATAAGAATTAATAGAAATAATAGTTGCATTTTAATCCGTTGCATTAACAAATCTACGGCAAAAATCACCGGGAAAAATACAATTATCAGTGTATTCAATAAACCTGAAAGACACATAATTTGTAAGGGTTCAATGGTTGGGATCCATCTTTCTCCATATAATTGGGTAATCAAAGATGGGGCGGCAAAGAAAAGCCAGATTAGAACCGGATAACCAACAAAAGAAACGTAACTCAGGATATTTTTTAAATTCTTGACCACATGTTGAGGCTCATCCTTTATCTTGGAGTAAGCGGAAAATAACGCTTCATTCATGGCACGTTGTAATTGCTTACGGGTCAGATTCATCGTGTTGAATGCTCGCTCATAATAGCCCAGGGGAGCCATTCCAAGAAATGTTCCAATCAACATATAATCGACATTACTCACGAAATAATCCAGATAGGTAACTATAGAAACCTTGAATCCATATGAAAACAATTCTTTGAAGATCGAAACTCGCATCATGAGTTTGGGCAACCAACGAGATTTCCAGAGGGCAATTATCATTCTTACGATCGCCCCTAACAAGTCCGCAAAAACCATGCTCCAAACGCCTAACCCCGCTAATGCCAGGGGAATGGGGGTTAAGAGACTCACAAATGAATCGCCCCCCACAGCCAGAGAGACATCCTTAAATTTCATATCTCTCTTCAATATCGCTTCAGCCACATTGGTGAATGCCAAGAAAAGGAAGGACAGAGAAATGACACGAATCACCGGTACTACATTCTCATTTTCTAACAAAACACCGATGAAGGGCGAAGCAAAATAAAGAATCCCGATTACTAAAGAGTTGATGATAATTGTAATAGTAAAAACCGTATTTATATGGTCTTTAGTAATCTCCTTTTGCTGAATAATAGCAGCACCAAATCCCAGCTGGGTCAATCGTTTTCCAAATTTTTTTACCAACACAGCCATTGCGTATAAACCAAAATCCTCAGGGAACAATATTCTGGCCAGAATAATACCGGCAATGATATGGATTGACTTGGAAAACATGATTGTCGCTGAAGTCCAGATAATTCCAGCCCGGGTTTTTTCTTTCAAACTCATCTCAGAATTCCTTAACACCCTGGTGATTTACCGTTCTGAAAATTGCTTCATGCATCCCGGTCCCCTACATTCATAAACCATTGTTTACCATCAAATACAAAATCTGCTAATTGAGGATTAGCTGTATACGCAATGACGCTGCTTGTTGCATCATCCCGAAACCGAAAACCTATCTCATGCAGGGTGGGTATCACGGGGTTAAATTCTTGTTGAATGGTGGAAACCGAGTAAACTTCCGGATACTCTGTAAGTATGGTGTGAATAAAAGTTGATAAAAGCGCTTTTTGAAACTCTTGAGTGGCCACAATCTCAATCAGGTACACCGTATCTCCCTCGATTGTATAGATAATATAGCCTTTGAGCTTGTTCTGCTGATAATAGTTGAAGACAGAATAGTTAAAAACCGGATGATCAGAAAACTTCCATTTTAAATATGTTTCATCTCGCAGACCAATTATCGCATATTTCTTACTTAATTCTTCACAAATTTCACGGTATCGATGATCGAATATCGCATCTTTAGCTCTTTGTATTTCAAACTCACCCAATTTTCGATTTTTAAACCTCAGCCCTCCCTTCAGTACAGGATTAATGATCTTACTTATCCCAGCTCCGAATGGCTTGTCTCTTAACACTTTTGCAATGTTTATTAATAGAGCGTATCGCTTCATAAGAGCGATTTTTTGATGACCTGCTTTAAGATGAATATGCACCATCCGGTCATTGGGATGGGCATATAAAAATGGTACTTCCCCTTTCTCAACACAATTTTTTGCTGCTTTTCTCAATTTTAAAGCGATTCCCAGAGTTCGGAATCTCCGATCAATCGAAAAATCTCCACAATTCCACACCAGCATTTCCTGGTTATTTACAAGCATCATACGGGGATATACAGCCGTAAAACCAACCGGCGTATGATTTTTATCATCCTCAATAATCCAGGCAATAGCTTCTCCATAGGGGTTGTTGAGATACAACCAATCATAGCGTTTTTCATATGGATAATTTTTTCGATCCCGATTGGCAGTAAGGAGGTTTAGAAGGACATCTTTTTCTTGATGAATATCTGCTTCCCTTACAAAATATCCCATAATCCCGAGTCTACTTTATCAGTGGTGTCGATTTGATTAAATTCGCAATTGTCCGTTTAACCCCCATACTTTTCAGCAGTAAACTTCCTTTAAAAGATAGAGGTTTGTATAATTCATATAAATAATAAAACTTATCAGTCCAATTAAACTTATATGCTTCATTTCCGCGCATGAAATCAAAAATATTCATCTTATTCTCAATTGCATAGCGAATAGCATATGCCATTATTACCATACCGGGACTCATTTTATCCCATTGGGGATCAAATCCACTTTGGAAATAATACAATGTATTCTGATAATCAAAACAATAGAGAGTAGCAATCGCTTTCTTTTCAATGTTTAATAGAAATATCTTTATCCAATCATTTTGAGCCATTCGTACCGCACACCGTTGGTGAAACTGGTGACGTATCTCCTTTAAAAATTTTGTATCCAGAGATTTTTGGCGAGCTCGGACAGAATGTAGATCAAACACCTTTTCTATAGCTGGAGAAACTTCCTCGGGTTTTGAGATAATATTAAAAGCCGCATCATTTAACTTCAGTATCTTTTTTGTCCTGCGACGAATATTATAGCGGAAATTACTACTTAGCGTTTTGAGGTAGTCATCAAAGGATTGAGGTAGTGGAATATACGGACATATTCGAAACTCTTGTTTTAAAACCGTTCCGTTCTGCCATCCCATTAATGAATCATGAATGACACTGTCTTCAAGAATTCCGGTAAAGTGAATCATATCTGTATGAGAAAACTCATTATGCAGAATCTCATTGATATTAGATCTAAAATAGGTGTAATATTTTTCAGTTGTAATAATATCAAGGTAATCTGAGGATTCAATCTGATCACCTAAAAAACCGACTCTCCTTATTCGAAAAATTCCATATTCCAGAGTACTTTCATAGAGAGGCAAAATCGCTACAATTTCTTCATTTTTTTTAAAAACAAGAATGGAGAGCTTCCAATCAGAATGTTTTTGATGATAGCACTCCCACCAGGTATACATCCATTCCCAACTCAAAAAAATTGATCGTTTGGAAGCTTTACCAAGAAGCGCCTTCCAGGGTTTTTCTAAGGCAGCAAAACTTTGTGTATCTTGTACTTTATAATAGGTTATGGCAGATTCCATCTACAAAAAAGCAATCTCAAATTAAATACTTAATGAGTAATAAATTTTTTTTAATTTTTCTTTTATCTGGGCCGGAACTCGACTCATTTTAAAACCACCGAAAACCTCTCGATTTTGACGCATTAATTCCTTCTCTTCACTTTCTGATAATTCGAAGGGATAATATTCAATGGAAAACGTGTTGGTATCAAAGACTAAAAAACTAAGGGGTAATTGATTTCTCGGTTCTCCAGCAGTACCTGGATTGATCAAATAATACCCCTTTTCCTCCAGTGTAAAATTCTTCGTCAGGGGGGTATATGTCACCTGTTGGCTATTTTCTTGAAAAGTATACACCCCTGCGCGGTGAGTATGCCCAAAAAAAGCAATATGATACCCTTGTTGAGTTAAGTGTTTCAAATTAAAGTATGCTTTTTCTGGAGTATTTATTGTTTCATAGAGGTTTCGGAAACTGGCATGTATGATGATAAATGAAGAATTAACTACTAATTGGGTTGGTAATGACTTAAGATATTCATAGTTCGTATGTGTGAGAACCGTTCTGGTTACTTTTAAAGTATATTGCGCTCGTTCACTATTACAGGTTGACTGCGGTAGGTGTTTTAAGAGTAATCCTTCATGATTCCCTTGAATGGCAATGACATTATTCTTTTGCAATGCTTCGACACACTCATTAGGGTATCCGTTATAGCCGATAATATCACCCAAAAAAATAAGTTGATCTATCGAATTCTCATCTGCGAATCGAAGAACATGGTGCATTCCCCACCAATTAGCGTGGACATCCGAAAAGATAAGATATCGCATTAAACCAGCCTCCGCATTCTGCGAAATATTCCCTGAGTGGTCTTTAATATACCATACAGCACAGGTAAGGGATCATCAAAAGCAAGAGTTTGATAAATCCTTCTTCCTTTGATTGATTTCAACCATTCACCCAAGGTGATCTCACCCTTTCTTCTGAGCTCCCAAAAAGAATGGAGGTCATTCTCAAAATTCAACCATCGAATATCGGTTCTATATTCGGTCAATGGTTTCTCAGGAACTCTTCCATGAAGATAATTATACGCGAGTTCTGGTATATTTATACCGGCACGAGCCCCCAGGTAATGCCAGATATTATACCGGGTATTGATTTCCAACAAATAAATTTTACCGGTATCCTCATCTAATTTATAATCAATTTTAACGGGGCCAACATATTGGATGCGCTTTAAAATATCAATACTTTCCTCGACAATCTGGGGATGTTTAATCAGTTTAAGACTGGTGCTCATACCATAATCAGCAGGATAAGTCCGTATTTTTCTTCCTACAAATGCACATAAGGGTTCGGACTTTTCAGTGAAGAAACTATGGAAGCTTAAAATGTTGGATTCCGGCCCCGGTATATCTTTTTGGACAAGATATTGAACTCCTTCTTCATTTAATCTGGAACGAATAGAATCAAACTCACTTTTGGTTGCAAATTTTAATACCTTGTAAAACTTTCCTCCTCCCACTTCTTGAACGACTTTCGACTGGAACCAACTTACTCTGGAGAGAGGCTTTACAATAATTGGGGAATCTGCTTCCTGTAGCTGATCGATCTCATCACTATAATATGTTGGGGGAATTGGCATCTTGTAGGATCGTGCTAATGACAAAAATTTACTTTTATCAAGCGAGATTTCGATCATTTCCTTTTTCAAGAAAATACCACTAAACATTTGATGAAATTCTTCCCAATACCTTAACATTACTTTTAAGTGGGCATCGTTGGTAACGAATAACGGATTTCCGGTACCAATTTCATGAACAATCTCTCTTAAAGCTTTTACAAATGCCTCTGGTTCCTCATCAGGTTTGGGTATTGAAAACCCTTTGCGACAATATCGCGAAAAAGTAATTCTTTTGTCATTGTTCGAAGTAATCCCGACGAATGGTATTTTGGCGACGGTAAAACAACGTCCAACCATTAAATTACCAATAACGACTGGAAAGGTAGTATTCATCTTTAAGCCCTCTTCCTTAATTTTGTAAAATAATTTTCCTTATAACTTTGTATGGTTTGCAATAACAATTCACCCAAAAAAGTTTAGGGCGAAATAATGTCAATGGTTGAACATTTAGGGGATATTTTTAATGATATGAGGGCCGACAGTATTCGTAATCAAGACTGGAAGTTTTTGCCAAATTTTAATTAACAATTCAAATTTCGGATTGGAAGGATTTAATTCCGGAAGCACTTCATTTTCAGGGAGAACATAATACCAATATAATTGAGACTCTTTTGCACCCCATTGTTTTTTAAAACGGTACGTTCCACTGTTCGGTGTACATCTCCCAAAATCAAAGATAGAACACTCATTTTCCATAGCAACTTCAAAGGAACTCCAATACAGAAGCATGTTTGGGCTAAATCGATTAAAAGCGCGAATAGAAGAAGCCCAGGGGATTTCCATTATCTCACGGTATTTCAACAAAAATGATGCTGCTACAGGTTTATGATCCGGGGTATAAACAACCACGATAAATGAGGAAGCAGAAAAGTGGGTGAAAATATTCCGAAAAAACTTCTTCGGTAGAACAGGTGTACCTAACTCCTTCATATTTATGGAAAAGACTCGATAGAAATCATCCAGTAATTCCCGCCCTCCCTTTTTCGCAAACATGCCTTCTTTTGTTGGGCGTTTAATTTGACTTCTTAACTTTGCTTTAAATGATTTCATTAATACATCAGGATTATCCGGTAACTCCATAAAGAAGGTAACTTTATGGGTTTTACAGGGGAAGTATGTATCCAGGGGGGAGTCATTACGTAATTCCACAAACGAGAGTTGATGTTTTTCTCGAAAATTTGCCAAATAATTAAAGAAGGGGGCGATTGAGACTCTTTCGTTCAACAACGCGCCCCCATAATTGATAAATGGCAGTGACACCGCAAATTTTCCAAAAAGCAGAGAAGAAAACCGGGTTATTGGTAAGACACCACAAATTTCCCCCTGCTGCCTAGCTATTAAATAGGTATTCTTATGACCAAATGTTTGGGAAACAACTTTACTCCACTCCGCCAGATGGTATAACTTATGTTCGGGGTGATTCTTAACAAACTTATTCCATTCTTTAGGAGGTGATTCGAATTCTTCTATTATCATAATTTATAAATCGATCAATAATTGTAATACGAATAAGAATAAGAATACTCATCTTTTTTAACATTTATTTTTACCATATTCAGTACGACGCCGATTAATTTTTCTTGAATGTTTGGATATTCTGCTATTTTTTTGTTTAACAAATCTACATTAGTGTAACCGGCTCGGACCACGACAATAGTACCCTCTACCAGAGTTGAGAGAATGGCAGAATCGGAACTCGCTTGAAAAGGTGCGGTATCCAGGATTATCATTCCAAAACGGGATTTCAATAAATTCATCAGATTCACCATCCGTTCCGAACCTAACATTTCCGTTGGATTCGGAATAGGAGATCCTGTGGAAATAAGGTATAAATTGGGAACGAATGTTTTTTGAATAAGCTTATTAACATTATCATGATCCACTGTTGCTTTGGAAATTAAAAAGTCGCTCAATCCCGGCCTTTTCTTATTTCCAAATTCATTATGCAAAACCCCTCGCCGTAGATCGCCATCAATCAACAGAGTGGAGATTTTTTGTTGCGCAATAGTAATTGCAATATTTGAGGCAGTAAGGGACTTCCCTTCTCCCGGCCTAAGACTGGTAACCAGAAACGAAGATAAATTTTTGTTTTGATTCATAAACAATATCTTCGTCCGTAAATCTCGATAGGATTCCGACTCCAAAGTCGGAGAATAATCCAGGGTTATTAATTTGGGATCCCGCTTCCCTTTAATCTCTTCAATATTTTCAGGCACACTTTCATCATTTTGGATTACCGGTATGGTTCCAATCACCGGGTAATATAATTTTTGCTGTAAATCTTCAGCGTTATCCACCGTTTTGTCAAAAAAATCGATGACAATCGCTAATGCAATACCAATAGCCAGTGCTACAAAAAATCCCATCAAAGATTGTTTTATGAGAACATAAATTTCTGGTTGCCAAGGAGGAGGAATGGCTTCGTCGATAACAACAATATCACTAACCACTACCTCATTGTCAATTTTGGCAGCATTATACCGTCCTAAGATAGCCTCATACAAATTACTTTTCAGAGATTGATTTCTTACTAATTCAGCTAATTGAAGTTCTTTTGTGGGTAAACCGGCTAAACGTTGTTTTTCAGACTCAATTTTAGCTGAATAAGTGCCAATCTGATCCTGGACAATTTTTAAAAATATATGAGCTTCGGTTATGATTTTCTGGATTAGGTCCTCAATCGCCTCCTGGTTCTTTAAAACCAGGGGATGCGATGGGGCATATGTCGAGAGTAGAGTATTTCTTTCTGTCTCCAATTCATTAAATCGTCGTAGATATTCCGGAATCACAGGCCTACCCTGCCCCCCGAGGTAAGTCAGTAGCTCTCGGGTGTTATTGATTTTTTCATCCAGTCCCTGACTATTGTTTAAATTCTTCAGATAATTCTGAATATCCGCAACTGTCATTTCGGCCTGTTGCTTCTTCTCCTCATAATTTGAAACCGATGTAACATAACTTCCAGCCGTTGGGGTCAGTACGACCCATGGATATCGCTTGCGGAACGCTTTCAATTTGGCATTTGCTTCATCCAGTTCCTTTTTAGCTAATTGCAACTGATTTTCCAAAATCTTTAACTTTTGAGCACCTTTGTGATGACGCAGTTTAATGTTTAAATCAATAAATTTCTTGGCAAGGGTATTTGCTATTTTAGCGGCTCGATTGGGATTATAATGTTTCACCGAAATAGTAAAAATGGTACCATATCTATCTTCAGAACGAAATTGAATTAGTCTTCGCAAAGACTCGATCACCATTTCAAAAGGACGTATTTTAAACTCAATTTCATCTTTGGAATAGCCGAGGACAAATGGTTTATTTAGTTTAAATTTCATTTTATTTACGGCAACTGTATCATCAACGGCAAATGTAAGAAGTTTGTATTCTTTGATGCCATGAGGTTCATACTTGTATAATAAATCGAACGTCTCCCCTTTTCGAACCAGTTTATAATCTCCAACTACACTATTCCGATCCACATCCAGAAAATCAAACAATCGAGATTTGCTAATAAATCCAGTCTGGATTGAAAGATTTAACTGGAGCTCCTCAATAACTTCACCTAAAACTTTGTTGGAAGTAATTAAATTCATCGGACTTTTGTAATTCACAACCCGACCTTCCAGCGCACTCATTGTACGAGGGTCCTGATAAGAAAGAAGCGTTTTTGCAGTATACAATGGTCCTTTGGAAAAAAAAGAAATAAATACTTCCCAAATCAGAAACAAAACAAACCATACGGTGAGAATTACCCATTTTCGTTTTTTTAATATCCGGAGATATTTTTTTATCTCCTGTTCAGCGACATTTTCTGTCTTTTGGAAATTTTTGGGCTGTCCATTGGTCATATTCATTATACCCTCAAATAAATTTTCTGCTCATTTTAATTATCTTCTCCTGATAGCACCATATTGGTAGGTAAAATATAGTGCAAAAATTGAAGTGCCCAACCCGATGAGAGTTGAGACTCGCCCTAACTTCTCCAAGAACCCGGGTTTTCCAGGGCTTTTCACCCAGATTTGATCACCGGATTTAAATCCGATGGCTCGCAATGATACTCCACTCTGCAGGTAGGGTATTAAATTCTTTTTCACATTTTTACCATCTCTTTTCCAGCGCATATCT
>RFIL01000397.1 GCA_003695285.1 Calditrichota bacterium | reverse complement strand
TTCAATCCCAGCACCACCATCAAGTATGCCCTGCCCTCAGCGGAACGGGTGAACATCACCATCTACAACGCCCTCGGTCAAAAGGTGAAGACGCTGGTGAATAAGCATCAGGATGCCGGATACTATACCGTGGTATGGGATGGCAGTAATGATGTGGGCGAGAAGGTTGGCAGTGGAATCTACTTCTATGTGGTGAAAGCAGGGAAGCATCGAGCCATCAAGAAGATGCTCCTGGTAAAATAACCCCCCAACAATCATCCTGAATCTCAGAGGTGCTGTCTCCATGTTTGGAGGCAGCACTTTATTATGGGAGATGAGGGTAACAGAGGAGGATGAAGCATGATAAAAGGAACACAATACCATTTGTTACTGTGTATTTTACTCTGCCTTATGGTACCAATTCTGGGGCAGGATTTTGATGTTCCCATCACAGTTTCTGATGGTATAAACAATCTGGTTTTGACACTGGGGGTAGATCCACAAGGCACAGATGGATATGATCCGGGGTTGGATGTTCTGGCACCGCCTCCACCTCCACCCGGTGCCTTTGATGCGCGTTTTAGCATGCTAACAGAAGATTTTTTAACCGACATTCGGGATAACCTGCTCACGGAAAAACAATTTCACATGTCATATCAGGCAGCAGCCGGTCAGGGTCCCATTACGTTAACCTGGGATAATACTGTTCTCGCTTCCCTGGGGACCTTTGAAATGGTTGATGACATCACCGGTACTCTGTGGGGTCCCCTGGATATGACGACCACCAATACTCTCACTGTAACCGATCCGATAATTTTAAACGGATTGCGAATTAAAGTGACCCCTTTTCCGGTGAGTGGTAATCAACCACCAGTGGTAATCAGTCCGATTCCGGATCAAACTCAACTGATTGGTTTTGCTACTTATACCGTAGCAGATCTGGATACCGTGTTTCAGGACCCGGACAATGATCCGTTAACATACTCTGCAACAAGTGATGGCAATACTACTGTTTCTGTAATTGGCTCCTTGTTACAATTGGGTTCCGTACCCGGATTTGTAGGGACCTCAACGGTCATCGCCACTGCGGATGACGGACAATTCACCACCAACGATACCTTCTTAGTGGTAGTACAAGATACAACCGCCGGTCCCTGTCCGGATTTTGATTTCCCCATTACGGTGACAGATGGGAGTAACAACCAGATACTCACCATTGGTGTCGATCCCAATGGAAGTGATGGATATGATCCGGGCCTGGACGTGCTGGCTCCACCTCCCCCACCCCCCGGTGCTTTTGATGCCCGCTTGAGTATTCAAAATGAAGATTTTCTGACTGACATCCGGGATAATTTAATTAACCAAAAACAATTCCACATGTCCTATCAGGCTGCAACCGGTCAGGGTCCCATTACCTTAACCTGGGATAATACCATCATCCCCTCACTGGGAACCTTCACCATTGTTGATGACATCAACGGTACCCTCTGGGGGCCTCTGGATATGTCAACCACCAACACCTTAACCGTTACCGACCCGTTAATCCTGAACGGACTGAGGATTCTGGTGACTCCAACCTGTGTCACACCCCCCTGTATACCGGATGTGCAACCCATTGCCGATCACACGGTTCAGGAAGGTCAGACACTGGATGTGCCAGTAGTTGCAACGGCCACTGATACCTGTGCCATCACTTTATCTGTGACCAATTTACCCGCTTTTGGAACTTTTACAGACAATGGAGATGGTACGGGATTGATCCATTTCGCTCCTGGAACCGGCGATGCAGGTAGTTATCCCAACATCCAGGTGACCGGAACTACCGCTGATGGTAGCGATACCGAAGTGTTCATGTTAACCGTGACTCCCGCCACCCCGGGTGCCTGTCCGGATTTTGATGTTCCGATTACTGTCACGGATGGATCCAACTCTCAGCTTCTGGTCTTTGGAGTAGACCCGAACGGATCCGATGGTTATGACCCCGGGCTGGATGTACTGGCACCGCCGCCACCGCCCCCCGGTGCTTTTGATGCTCGCTTTAGCATGCTTAATGAAGATTTTCTCACCGATATCCGGGATAATTTACTCACTCAGAAACTCTTCCATATGAGCTATCAACCGGCAAGCGGACAGGGGCCTATTGTGCTGCACTGGAACATTTCTGATCTGGATATTTACAGCTCCTTCCAGATTGTGGATGATATCAACGGCAACCTGTTTGGGCCTGTGGATATGAAGACAGTTGATAGTCTGGTGGTCACCGATCCGCTTATTCTGAATGGATTACGGATCATTTTGAACCCCGGTTGTCCCGGTCAATGTCTCCCCGATGTGCAACCAATCGCTGATCAAACCATGCAGGAAGGACAGACCCTGGATGTTCCGGTGGTAGCTACAGCCACAGACACCTGTGCAATTACGCTGACTGCCTCGAATGTCCCTCCCTTCGGGACTTTTACCGATAATGGAGATGGAACCGGGCTTTTTCACTTTGCTCCCGGCATCGGTGATAATGGGCTATATCAGAACATTCAGGTCACCGCTACCACCGTTGATGGTAGTGATGTAGAGACCTTTAACCTGCTGGTTAATCCACAACCGGCTCCAGTGGATTCCATCTTTATCTCCATACCGGATACCATAAAGGGTGAAGCCGGTACCATAGTGGATGTGCCGGTATATTTGAATGTCAATAATAATCAGGTGGCAGCCCTGGGCGCTGCTGTGGTAATGTCGAAGACCATACTAACTTATACCGGTTTTACGCCGGGACCCATCATTCCCGGCCCAATTTTTGACGTGCAGGCTCCCGCTCCGGACAGTCTCCTAATGGGGTTCTTTGATGCCGGAGGAGGGCCCATTTCCACCAGTGGATTGCTGACCACCCTTCATTTTCAGATTTCTCCCTCGGCAGTTCCCGGAGATACCGTATTCCTTAATTTCAACGAGCTTTCTGCCAGTGATCCGGGTTTCAATGCCTTAACCGTTATACCGGATAATGGAACCTTTGTTGTCACAGTCTATATCGCCGGAAATATCCAGTACTGCGATACCTCCGGAAACGGAAACCCTGCCAAGCCGGTGAAAGACCTCTCTGCTGAGTTGTATCAAAACGGTAATTTATTGAAAACTGTTCTTAGTGACAGCAATGGGAATTACCATATTAATAAAATCCTGGTCGGGAATAATTATCGATTGGAAGTACACCGTGTGAGTGGAGGTATAGGGAATAATGTTATTGTGCCCACAGATGCATTGATCTGTTTCAATATTTTTCTGGGAAGTTACAACGGCAAAGGGTGTCAGAAACTGGCATCCGATGTCAATTGTGACCAGGCAGTTAACCCAACTGATGCGTTGTTAATCTTTAATTATTTCCTGGGCAATATTTCTTCCTTCCCCTGCGGAGAGGACTGGCGGGCCTATCCGGCCAGTTATGACATCGATGCCACTCCCGATGCCTGGAAAAATGCACCCAATGGCATTGATTATCCTTCGTTAACGGATTCCCAACCCAATCAGGATTTTTATGCTGTGGTGTATGGAGATGCAGATTTAAGCTGGACACCGCTGACCAATGCCATGAACAAACTTCTTGCTGATAATTCAAATACCATAGACCTGCAATTAACTCCTGCCAATGTCAGCGACGAAGATCGTAGTTTTACGTTCTGGCTATGGGTAGATCCCGGTTCGTTACCCAATGGTATCTATGCCTTCGGAGGTGATCTTGTATATGATGCTTCAATCCTGAATATTGAGAAGATTGAATGGGGTTCGATATTACCGGAAACGAATTATCAGTATGATTTTTCTCATCGATTGGAACAAGAGACCGAAGGGATCATTCGATTTGGCGGTTTTTCCACCGGTGAGAAATTTACGGAAACAGGAAAACTGTTAACCGTGAAGGCAAAAGTTAAAAAGGAAGTTCCCGACGAGAAGCCTTTTCAAATCAGCTTAAAGAATGTCACGGTTGCTATAGATAATCAGGGACATTCTCCGGCGAATGCTCAGGGGCTGTTAAATTTACGGCATTCGGGAGAACAGATCACTCCACCGGCAACATTTGCGCTGCTTCCCAATTATCCCAATCCCTTCAATCCACGTACAGTGATACAGTATCAACTCCCGGTAGCCTCGCAGGTCACAGTGACGATTTATAACGCTCTGGGACAGGAAATCCGAAAGCTGGTGGATTCAGAACATCGGGATGCGGGAACTTATAAAGTTATCTGGGATGGGAAAAATCAACATGGTGAATTGGTAGGAAGCGGGGTATATTTCTATCGACTGGATGCTCAATCCCCCTCTGGAAATTATCACTCCACACGGAAAATGATCTTGCTTCGTTAATCTGTTTGCCATAAGGCGGGGAGGTTCGGTTTATTTCCGGGAACCTCCCCGTCAAGTTCAACATGGAAAAAACTTTTAATCACAGGGGGACATCATGAAACAGAAATTCATACGATTTAAGACTCGATTGGAAACAGATTTCCATTCTTCGATTATTTTTAGCATTGTGCTGGGGATAATCCTCTCCAGTTTCCACATCTTTGCGGCCCCGACCACCACCTTATTCGATACCGTAACCCTTTCAGTCTCTGTGAATTTAACCGCTTCTCCAGGTGACACCGTGGTTGTTCCGGTTTATCTGAATCGGGGCAACAATGATATTGCTGCCCTGGGTGCCGCGCTTAAAGCAACGAACGGGATACTTTCCTATATCGGTTTTAGTGAGGGACCAATTATTCCCGGTCCAATGTTCAATGTCAACGCACCCGCACCCGATAGTGTGCGGTTTGCATTCGTAGATTTTGGAGGAGGCCCAATCGTCAATGATGGCGTCCTGGTTTTTCTCTCCTTTCTCGTAGACCCTACCGCACAGAATGGTGATTCATCCCTGTTCCTATTCAGTGATCTTTCCGCTTCGGATCCAAACTTCAACAACCTACCGATTGTAGGGATTAGTGGGAAGCTGACGATAGTTCTCCCGGCTGAGATTCATGGGATGAAGTGGAACGATCTGGATGGAGATGGAACACTTGACCCCGGAGAACCGGGTTTATCCAACTGGCAGATTACCCTCAGTGGGGATTCTTCCCTTTCAACCACCACGGATGCCAATGGAAACTATGCTTTCACCAACCTGAATCCCGGTAATTATGTAGTCAGCGAGGTATTACAATCCGGTTGGGAACAGACCGCTCCTCCCCCTCCGGGCACTTATTCCCTCACACTCAATTCTGGCGATGTGGTCACCGACATCAACTTCGGGAACTGGCAGCCCAACCATGCACCAATGATCAACCCCATCCCGGATCAGACCATGAACGAAGGTGAAACCCTTACCGTGGCGGTCTCCGCTACCGACCCCGATGGCGACAACATCACTCTCACCGCGCTGAACCTGCCGACCTTCGGGAGCTTTACCGACAACGGAAATGGCACCGGAACGTTGACCTTCAATCCCGGATTTGATGATGCCGGGGTCTATCCCAACATTCAGGTCATTGCCACTGATGACGGCACTCCCAACCTTTCCGATACCACCAGCTTTACCC
>RFIL01000396.1 GCA_003695285.1 Calditrichota bacterium | reverse complement strand
TGCATTATATTCAGCATCTGAAACGTCTCAATCGGCTTGAACGTTATAACCTGGAAGAGCCATTATATGTCAGGGATTTTAAAGGAACATATTGATTTAGAAGCCATTCAAATCCGGCCCATGCGAATCGGAGATCTGGACCAGGTCCTGGCAATCGAGGAAAAATCCTTTTCAAATCCATGGAAACGGGACCATTTCCTGTACGAAATCAAAAACAATAAGCTTTCAGAATCAATTGTCATGGAATACAACGGGCAAATTATCGGTTATGCCATTTGCTGGCATCTGTTTGAAGAATTTCATCTGGCGAATATAGCCATTGCACCTGAATACAGAGGACTGGGACTGGGGGAATACCTTTTCGATTATACCCTTTCACGGGCTCAAAATGAGCAGTATTACGTGCTGGAAGTCAGGGTGAACAATCTCCCGGCATTGAAACTTTATCAAAAAAAAGGATTTTCTATTTTATTCACCAGGAAAAATTATTATCCTGATGGGGAAGACGCATTTGTGATGGTCAAACATATGAAAAGTGGGGATAATGTATGAATTGGCTTAGAAAGAAAAAAATCGAAGCCGCTGAAAAAACTGTCATTCCGGATGGATTGTGGATCAAATGTGAAAAGTGCGGTGAGATTATTTACAGGAAACAACTGGAGCAAAATCTGTTTGTTTGCTCAGCATGTAATTTCCATTTCCGGGTAAATTCCCGTCAGTATATCCAAATTTTATTTGATGAAAATTCCTGGCAGGAATTCAATGCGAATATCCGCTCCGGGGATCCGCTTAAATTTAAGGACAAGAAAAAATACCCCGATGTGTACAAAGCAGCGGTTAAGAAAACCGGTTTAAATGAAGCAGTCGTGACCGGAACGGCCACCATAGAAAAGATACCGGTGGTTGGTGCCGTGATGGATTTTACATTTATCGGTGGCAGTATGGGATCGGCACTGGGTGAAAAAGTGAAGAGGGCCATTGATAAAAGTCTGGAGCTCCGGCAGCCACTGATTATCGTTTCGGCTTCGGGTGGTGCCCGTATGATGGAAGGGGCTCTGTCTTTGATGCAAATGGCTAAAACATCCGCTCATCTGGCTCTCCTGGATGAAGCCAAAATCCCATATATTTCAATTATGCTGGATCCTACGACCGGTGGCACTACCGCCAGTTTTGCCATGCTGGGTGACATTCATATTTCAGAACCCGGGGCTCTGATTGGATTCGCCGGCCAGCGTGTGATTAAGCAAACCATAGGGCAGGATCTCCCGGAAGGATTCCAGACAGCTGAATTTTTGCTTGAACATGGTTTTCTCGATTTGATAGTACATCGGAAAGAGATGAAATCAACCATTGCCAGGCTGCTCAGATTTATGTGGGATGATGCCGATCGGTATGTGATGGAGGAAAACAAGGCCAATGAGTGAAAACCCCTTGATTCTGGTAACCAATGATGACGGTATCTTCGCCGATGGTATTCTGGCATTGAAAGAAGCCCTTGACCCATTGGGTGAAGTAGTAGTCGTGGCTCCTGACAGTGAAAAGAGTGCGGTGGGGCATGCTATTACTATTTCAGACCCATTACGAGTCATTGAGGTAGAGCGGAACGGCCAATTTTTTGGCTACGGTGTCAACGGGACGCCTGCCGATTGTGTTAAACTGGCTGTAAAAGCCCTGTTGAAACAAAAACCGGCTCTGGTTGCCTCAGGGATAAACCGGGGACCAAACACCGGGATTAATGCTATCTATTCAGGAACTGTGTCCGCTGCCACGGAAGCCGCTTTCATGGGAATACCCTCTTTTGCAATCAGTATTACTTCATTTGAAAAAGTGGATTTGTCATTTGCACAAAAAATTGCCCGAAATATTGGGGAAAAATTACTCAGAGAAGGATTGCCTCCCCAGACGACCTTGAATATTAATATTCCCCCGGGAGACGAGAATACAATTAAAGGCATTCGCATTACCAGACAGGGCAAAGGGGTATTTGATGAATTTTTTGATAAACGTGTGGATCCGAATAATCGTGTGTATTACTGGCTTACAGGTAAAAAGATGATCCTGGAATCCGAAAATGATGTGGACGATGTAGCTGTCCGTAACAATTATGTTGCGATTACTCCCCTTCAATTTGATCTTACCCATTATGAATTGATTGATAAATTAAAAACATGGAATTTGGAAGGAGATAATAGACAAGATGGAAAAGGTACTGATACTTGATTTTGGTTCCCAGTATACCCAATTGATTGCCAGACGGGTACGCGAAGCCCACGTGTACTCCGAAATCCAACCATTCAATTATTCCATAGATAACGTTAGAAAAGATCCATCTGTGAAAGCCGTTATTTTTTCAGGTGGGCCATCATCCGTTTATACAAAGGATGCGCCACACATTTCAAAAGAATGGCTTGACCTGGGAATCCCGGTTCTGGGTATATGTTACGGGCTTCAGTTGATCGCTTTCCTTGAAGGCGGTGAAGTTGACAAAGCAGCCCGTCGCGAATACGGGAGGGCAGAACTTCATATTGATCATGATGATGAACTGTTTTTTGGGATTGAAGATGGTACCGTAGTATGGATGAGCCACGGAGATCATATTCTCCGAATGCCTGATCAATACCAAATTCTGGCTCATACGGATAATTCACCCATCGCGGTATTCAAGCATAGAGAAAAACTCATTTATGGATTACAATTTCATCCGGAGGTTCATCACAGTGTGGATGGTTTTCAGTTTATCGAAAATTTCCTGTTCCGCATTGCCGGATGTAAAGGAGATTGGACGACTGAAAATTTTATTGAATCTTCTATCAAAGACATCAGGCAAAAAGTAGGAAAAGATAAAGTATTGCTGGCTCTTTCCGGAGGGGTTGACTCTTCGGTAGTAGCAGCGCTGTTACATAATGCAATTGGTGATCAGTTGGTTTGTGTTTTTGTGGATACAGGTCTCCTCAGATATAAGGAAGCGGAAGAAGTCGAACGCGTATTTAAAGAACATATGCAAATAAATTTGATCTGCGTCAATGCTGCCGATATCTTTTTAGCTAAATTAAAAGGTGTCACAGATCCGGAGAGAAAGCGAAAGATTATAGGTGAAACATTTATTGAAGTATTTGAACAGGAAGCCTCAAAAATCGGGGAGGTCAAATATCTGGCCCAGGGGACACTCTATCCGGATATCATTGAGAGTGTATCGTTTAAGGGACCTTCGGCAACTATTAAGTCCCACCATAACGTGGGTGGATTGCCGGAACGTCTGAATTTTGAGTTGATTGAACCTTTGCGAGAATTGTTTAAAGATGAAGTTCGGGAAGTGGG
>RFIL01000395.1 GCA_003695285.1 Calditrichota bacterium | reverse complement strand
CGGTAATATTTATATGGGATAGAAACTATTTTATAAAATAGAAGGTACATTAGCACGGAGACGAATAAGAGAAACCATAATCGGTTTTTTTTGTTTAGAGAATGGAACAGATTAGCATATACTAAATTGGATGTGAACTTTTTGAGGTTCTTTGAATGAAGGGTTTTAAAAATCAGTATCCAATTGTACTGGCTCATGGAATTGCCAGACCGGATTATTTAATTGATTCATTATTTCGTACTTTAAATCTCTCCATCTATGACTTCAGTCTTGTTTCCGACCGATTTCATTACTTTAAAGGAATCGCTTCTTATCTCAAAAAACATGGTTTTCTTGTCTTTCATTCCAGTGTCAGTTTTGCGGCAGATGTGGAAACCAGAGCGAAGGACTTAAAGCAAGAGATTCTGAAAATCCTGGAAAAAACGGGACGCGACAAAGTACATATCATTGCCCATAGTATGGGTGGTCTGGATGCCCGTCATATGATTGTCAACGAAGATATGGCTTCCAGGGTGGCGACCTTGACGACCATTGGAACTCCACACTTCGGTACAACCGTCGCAGAAGTCGCATTAGAACAGGGTATGAATGCGATTATTGACAAATTTAAAGTATTCCTCAATCTGGAGGGGATTCGCAGTGTGACACCGGAAGAGTGTCAAAAATTCAATGAATATGCACATGCCCTGGAGGCTAAAAATGAGGTTTTTTATCAAACCTATGCCAGTAGCAAGTCGCGGGAGGAAGTCTTTCTCCCCTTTCAGCTCACCTGGAAATTAATTTACGATCGAGAAGGGGATAACGACGGACTGGTATCTCTTCATTCCCAAAAATGGGTAAAGCGACTGGTTAGTAATAATGGAGCCGTAAAAGAGGTAAAACAGCACGAGTTCCCGATGCCTGCCGACCATCTGGATCAGGTGGGTTGGTGGAATCTTAACGAAATTCATAAAGCGGGCTGGTGGAATATGCGGGCGCTCCGAGAAAAGAACAAACATGAAGAGGAAATAAAAAACATTTATCTTCAAATAGCTAAGGATGTAATTAAATTTGAAAAGAAAAATAAAAAACGTAGAACTCGACGGTCGGTCACCAAAGTCTAATGAAAAGCATTCGGTTAAAACATGAATACCTATTTTCTGATTGCCGCGATCCTTTCTTTACTGATGGGTATTACCCATTCCATTATGGGTGAAAAATATTTTCTGGCTTATCTGTTTATGAGGGAGCACCTGGAAGAAGTAGGGAATGAAGTATATGTCAATCGAACCACGAGAATTGCCTGGCATCTTACCAGCATAGCCTGGATGGGTGTCGCTATCATCCTGTTTGTCCTGGCTCACCATCATGAAAATCCCATGGTGCCCATATTAGCTTCTGTGATTGCCCTGGTATTTCTGGGAAGTGCCTTACTTTCTGCCATTGGTTCCAGGGGCAGGCATTTATTATGGATCGTTTTTCTGATCATCTCCCTGTTGACCTGGCTGGGCATCTAACTCACGGTACCCTTATTTTTTCTGAGTAAAAATTTAACCAGCTTGCCAGTCAGGCATGATCATCAATCCATGTTTCCCCATCGATTGCCACTTCTTTTTTCCAGATGGGAACAATTTCTTTCAAGCGATCAATGCAGTACTGACAGGCGGCAAAAGCATCTTTTCGATGCGGGGCGGATAAGGCAATCACCACAGCTATTTCTCCAATTTTCAGCACTCCGGTTCGATGAGAAATGGCAACCTTTCGAATATCCCATTTACCTTTTATTTCATCCACAATACGTTCCAGCATTTTAATCGCCATTTCCGGATAAGCATCATATTCTAATCGGAGAATGTCTTTTCCCCGGCTAAAATTTCTGACAGTTCCAATAAACACCACCACGCCACCGCAATCAGGGCTGAACGCTGCATCCATAACTTTTTGGACATCAATGGGGTCCGGGGTAATCTCTATCATCTCTAACCTCCACTAACCGGTGGAATAATGGCCAGTTCATCCCCATCTTTCAAGACGGTGTCTTCACCGGAATATTCCATATTCACCGCCAACAACATGGAAGGCATTTGAGCCAGACGGGGATATTCCGCTCTCAGATCTTCCAAAACTTTGCCAACCGTTACCGATTCATCGTAACTCTTTTGTAATTCACTTTTACCAACCAACTCTCTTCCGAGAGCAAAAAATTTTATGGTTATGGTCATCATCCGCCTCAACCACCGGGTTTAAGTTGAACATTCATAAACAGAACTTCCTGTCAAATATGTTTTATTTTCTCTTCCATACAAATAATTTTTTAGAAAATTGGCTACAGGAACGTTGTTATTTTGAATTACAGGATACGCTCCGGGGAGGCATAAATATTAAACCGTCCTCCTTTGACAAATCCTACCAGCGTCATATTAAATCTTCTGGCGGTTTTGACCGCCAGACTGCTGGGAGCTCCAATTGAAACCATTATCGGGATTCCGGCCAGGATTGCCTTTTGAACCAGCTCAAAACTTGCCCGACCACTCACCAGGACAATGGTTCGTGAAGCCGGCAGTTCCTTTCGCATCAGAAGATAACCAATGACCTTATCCATGGCATTATGCCGACCAACATCTTCCCGAAGTAGTATCAACTCCCCGGTTTCGGAATAGAGTGCTGTGGCATGGAGACCTCCGGTAGTGGAAAAAATTTCCTGCGCCTCTGCCAGGTGCGAAAACAAGGATGGAATAATGTTTCGGGAAATGCGAAAATCATCTATGGGTAATTCAGAACATTTATGAAAAATGGTTTCTATAACCGCTTTGCCACAAACCCCACAACTGGAGCTGGTATAAACATGGCGACTGAGGGATTCAATATGGAGCTTTTTGATGTTAGCCAGTCGCACATTTACGATATTACCTCTACTTTCCTCCGGGGTCGATACACAATGTTCCAGTTGAATAATATCTTCGCTGGAGGTGACTATACCCTCGCTGAAAAGAAATCCCGCTGTTAATGCCAAATCATCACCGGGGGTCCTCATGGTCACCGCCAGGGAATGATAACCCCGTTCCGCCCCCGGGGCATCCATGACTCGAATTTCAAGCGGTTCCTCTGTTGCCACCCAATCCTGACGTGTATTCCTTTCCCCCTCTCCCAGGGTTTGGATCTCCACCGGGGTCATCCCTATATGTTTTATACCCATGACTTCCTTCAATTTATTTGTGTCAATTTGCGTAAGCCCAAAAAGCAAATAAAATTTTGATTCTCCTTTGGAAAATAAAAGCTCTCCCCCTCAATAACAACCTTTTTCAGGGAGGGATTAATCCTGCATACCAGTCATGCTCATCGTATAATTCGCAAAGGCCAATTCGTAAAATTTATTATTCGCAATCTTGGCTTTATCAAAAACAAATGAGTATATTTTTCTTTTGTGGTTCAACAATCGCAATATGAAAGGGCCAATATGCAGGCTGTAGTGGTTGATAATGTCTCGAAAAAATATGATGAAATCATCGCCGTCAAGAATATTTCATTAGAAGTAGGTCAGGGGGAAATTTTTGGCCTTCTCGGACCCAATGGGGCTGGAAAAACCTCGTTGATGCGAATGATTATGAACATTATCGTTCCCGATAGCGGAAGAATTATTTTATGGGGAGACCCCTTCAAGGAAAAGCATAAAAGCCAAATTGGCTATTTACCAGAGGAAAGAGGGCTTTATCCCCGGATGAAGTTGCTCCACCATCTCCAATTCCTGGGAGAAATGAAAGGAATGAGCAGCAAAGAGGCTCGCAATACTGCCTTACAATGGTTAGAGAAATTCAACCTCGCAGACAGAGTCGATCGCAAAATCCAGGACCTTTCCAAGGGGTTACAGCAAAAAGTTCAGTTTATCGCCTCGGTACTTCATCATCCCTCATTACTTATTCTGGATGAACCTTTCTCTGGTTTGGATCCGGTTAACACCAAATTTTTAAAGGATATCCTGATGGAAATGAAGCGGGAAGGTGTAACGATTCTGCTTTCCACCCACTTAATGGAGCAGGCAGAAAAATTATGTGACCGAATCTGCCTGGTGAACCGTGGGGAAGTGGTATTGCAAGGAAAGGTCTCAGAAGTAAAAAGAAAATATCACCATAACACGGTGCTGCTGGAATACACCGGAGATGGCAACCAGGTGGCAATGCTTCCGGGAGTTGAGGAAATTAATGACTACGGTAACTATATGGAAATACGTCTTTCCGATAAGACCCTACCTTCTCAGTTTTTCAAACAACTGGGGGGGCTGAATATTGAAGTGCGCCGATTTGAAGCTACGGAGACTTCTCTCAATCAGATATTTATCGATCTGGTTGGTGAAACTATCGAAGAATAAATAACTGTCAGGAGTTTTTATCCATGAATAAAACCTGGACACTTATCAAGCGGGAATTCATCACCAAAACCTTTACCAGAGCATTCCTCATATCAACGCTCATTGGGCCTATTTTCCTCGCTTCCATTTTCTTGATTCCCATCTGGCTGGAAAAAAGCATCTCAGAAGAGCCCATGTATATTCATGCTGTGGATGAAAGCAAATTATTCTCTACCAAACTGGCCTATATGTTTAACGACACCCTGAGTAATGGCAGACCCCGTTTTGTGGTTACCCCAATTTCTCCTGAGAGTTATTACAATAACCGTGAGGACTATGAAAACTCATTATTGAATGATGAAATCGATGCAATATTATTTATCCCCTCTGATGTTTTGAGTGGAAACACGATAAAGTTATTGGTAAAAAAAACAAGCCGCCGGGCGATGGAGCAGCTCCTCCGGCAACGATTGACCAATGAAATCAATAAACAACGTCTCATTCGGGCTGGTATTGACCCGGAGGAGATAGAAAAATTATCCAGAGATATTTCGCTGAAAGTTCAGAGACTCCATGAGGAAAGAGAAACCGACGGAGGAAATGAACTGATTGCTATCATTTTTGCCCTGATGTTATATACCACCACCATTATGTACGGCACCATGGTCATGCGGGGTGTTCTGGAGGAGAAGACTTCCCGCATTCTGGAAATTTTATTATCCTCCAGCTCTCCTTTTCAATTAATGATGGGAAAGTTAATTGGCGTTGGGAGTGCCGGGCTGGTTCAGTACCTGATCTGGATAACTCTTACCCTGGTGGGATATGTCGCACTTCAAGTTTCTTCTCCGGTTATCGCCACCTCCTTCCATTTCCAGCCACTGATTCTCTTCTATTTTGTGGTATTTTTTTTACTGGCGTATTTTCAGTTTTCTGCGCTCTTTTCAGCGGTGGGAGCCATTACTTCATCGCAGGAAGATGCTCAGGCTGCCTCCAGCCCGGTCATTATATTGCTAATTATTCCCTTCATCACCAGCTTATCACTGGGAGTTCAGGCACCTGACACCACTCTATCCATCGTGCTTTCCTTCCTCCCCTTCTTTTCCCCGATGATGTTATTCATGAGAATCGTTATGGGAGATACTCCCTGGTGGCAGATTGTGGCCGGTATTGCCTTAAACGGATTGCTAATCGTCATTCTCACCTGGATGTCTGCCCGAATCTATCGCATCGGAATTTTGATGTATGGCAAACGGCCTCATCTCATGGAAGTGTTACGATGGATTGGACAAAAATAATCAGACACAACCCAAGGGAGAAAAAAATGGATAAACAAAGGTATTCGTCCGGTACGCGGTGGGAACCCATCGTGGGATATTCCCGCGCAATCCGCATTGGGGAACATATTTTCGTTTCCGGCACCACCGCTACCGACCCTCAGGGAAACCTTGTCGGCATTAACGACCCATATCAACAAACGATTCAGACCCTCCGTAACATTCAGACCGCCCTGGAACATCTGGGTGCATCACTGGAAAATGTGGTACGCACCAGAATGTATGTTGTCAACATTGATGATTGGGAACCCATTGGTAAGGCGCATGGGGAATTTTTTGGCGAGATTCGTCCCGCCACCAGCATGGTGGAGGTCAGCCGATTGATTGACCCCAGGATGCTGGTAGAAATTGAAGCCGAAGCCATCGTTCCGGTTTCAGAAAAATAGCGAAAAAAAATGATACAGCAGACCTCTGCACACTTCTCCAAGGATTGAAGTTTTTTGTAGGATTACTAAAGGCACGGCCCCGGTCCATTGATGGAATCGGCATCCGGAGAGCGATAGATTTATCTCGAAAGGAATATCAGGTAGAAACCTGTGATCTCAGAATCAACCCTCTCATTTCGTTAATTAACCGGATGTAATATTGGGATGAATGTTGGGGCATAATTTTCTGAATAGGGGGAAGCTCCCAGGAGGTATCATAACCATACTTTTCAACAAATTGTGCCAGAATCGGATAAAAGAATTGCACATCTTCTTCCAGGAACCAGTTTTTCCAGTCTCCGGCACCTCTGGTTCGTACTACCCGCTGGAATTGTGAATCCACGGTTGCCGCTCCCTCCAGTGGGAACCCCAGATATTGTTCCAATCCATCCAGATTGCCGGAAACAAAATCCTCATATTTCACCAGATAAAAATCTTGATGCGCGGAATAAAAACGATCCAGTTGGTCAATTCGGTTTTTGTGTACCTGAGCAATCGCTTCCGGGGTTGCTACCCGATTTGAAAACTGCCAGTGCGTTTGGATAATTTGTAAGACACTGATGCTGGTGCTATCTTCTTCTTTTTGACGCAAGATTCGTACGATTTGATAAACCTTCTCATCTTCGAGAACATAGGGACTGTGGTAACCCATACCATAAAGCAAGGCACTGATCACCCGGTCTCGTGGGTCGCGAATAAGGGCAATTTTCTTATCAAAATGTTGGAAAGATGGCAGGTTGAGATCCGGTCGGTCGATTAAAACTTTGGCGAGAACACCTGTCTGTTCGTCTCCCGGTTCCGGAGAATAATGGGAGGGTTCAAACAGGGTTCGCACCCTATCCCCACCGGGCATGGAGTTTTTTATCTTGTAAAACAGTCCTGTAGTTCCGGTCTTTGGAGCTCCGGCAATAAGGATTTTCATGTCATTCTCCACTGTGCATTTAACTTTCAGTGAAATCGGAAGAAAGTCCAGGTTACTTTAGTTATAAGTATTTTAGTATAGTAATTGGATGTATTTTGCCAAAAAAAATCCGGCGACATTACAGAGAATGCCGCCGGACTAGAAATGACAACCGATTCCGGAAGGATTATACTCTCAGCAGTTTCACTCTGGTATCATAGAAGGAGGAAGAACCGCCGATCAAGTCTTCCAGACATACGTTCTTCATCACCGGGTCAACATGCATCACTGAGTTGGGACATAATCCTTTTCTTCGCACTTTATCTCCGGAGACTTTGGTACCATCAATTTTCACATCGGCGGCACCATAAGCCCAGTGTCCGAAATGCCAGGAAATGGCTACCACTCCCGGACGCATTCCTTCTTTCACCTGAACCTTACCCACCACCGGGATTTTATGTCCGTTTCTCAAATCCCAAATTCCATCCGGATTGGTGGGGGAGACAACCTTGACCTTATCCCCATCCTTTAATCCCAGTTCTCGCGCAGTTTCCGCGTTGAGAATGATGTGATTCTCCGGCAAGACTGAGGATAACCAGTAGTTACCCGGTAAGGTTCGGGATTGCCCACCCAGAATTTCTTTATAAGTGATGAGCTTTAAGGGAAAATCATCCTGGTTAATGGGTTTATCATCAAAACCCTTCACCGGCTCGAACGGAGCAATTCCGGAAAATCGTTTGCCGGTATAGGGATGACGGGTTAAGGCCACATCTTCCACATAAATGCTGAACATTCCTTTGAAGGGGTGGGGTAGTTTATCACCACTGTTGCGATATTTGTCAAAATCTTCATATCGCCCACCGCGATTCAGCACATAAACCACCTTTTTCCACCAGTCATTCCCGTTGGCATCAATGACAGCTTCGCGCCAGCGATTTTCGTCGAATACCAGCGGGCTGAGGTGTCGACGGGCTTTGCGGAAGATTTCCATCTCTTTGGCGTCCGCATCCGGAACTGTATCACCCGGTTTATCGCCGGCCGCAATATTGGCCACCATCTTCAGGAAGAAATCTTCTCGCCGTTTGAGATGCATGCCCGGCGCAAATCCATTTTCGCCAAAGCCCGGTAAATTCAGCTTTTCAGCTATCGCCAGCATAATGGCTTCCATGGAAACGTGCATCTCTTCGCCATAGACCGTCACCTTTTCCACCAACGGTTCTACGGTTGGCTGGCGAACTTTAGATTGGGCTACCGGACACGCGGGAGTAATATGAGGAGTTCCCCAACGTTCCCAGATGGCAGTATCCGGGAAGATATAATCCGCATACATGGAAGTCTCCCCGATCACCACGTCACAGGCGAAGAACAGAGGAATTTTTTCCAGGTCGACCAGTGTTTTGATGAAACGATCGCCTGCAGGGGAAGCATAAGCCGGAGTCCCTTTATGCAGAAAGAGTGCTTTTATGGGATATGGATAGCCATCTTCTGCTGAAGGAATAATCTCTTGATACACATTTCCGGTGTGGGGGAACCAGGGACGCTTTGCCGGATATCCGTTTTCCTGATACAGGGTGGAATCCTCATAACGAGATTTTTCCCGGGTTAGCTTATGCCCAAATGCGGTCAATTTTCCGGGATGTAATCCGGATTTCAGATTAAAGGGTTGACCTTTTTTGCTACCGTCTTCATGCCAGTGACCACCGCCCTTGGAAAGTCCGCCTTTCCAGTCCGGATTTCCAACCAGAAGATTCAGGGTAATGATGGCCTGGGCATTGTAGTATCCGTTGGTATGTTGCACGGGACCTCGATAGAGTTCGGCAACCGATTTCTTCCCATGACGGGCAAATTCCCGCGCCACGGCAATTATATCCTCAGGATCCAATCCGGCAATCTCTGCCCATTCTTCAACGGTTTTGCTGCTGGCATAATCATACAGGATTTGAAAAGCCGTTTTCACCCGGATACCATTGATTGTTCCGCTATAGAACAGGTCTCCTTCAGCGGGTTTGTTCTCATCGTTGGTATCGAATACCACCGGACGTCCCGACTGAATGGCCACGAACTGGTCTTTACTGCCTCGACCGATATCGGAAGCTCGCAGCAATGCTCCAGGACCATCATCCTCAATTCGAACCAGCCAGGTGGCATTGCTCCAGGTGGTTTCATTATCGGCTTTGGCTGCCGCTTTGTTGGCATTGGTCAAATAGGTTTTATCGTATTTTTCATTGTCGATCAACCAGCGAATCATGGCATAAGCTACCGCGGCATCGGCACCCGGTTTCACAGGGAGCCATTTCCAGGCTTTAGCCGCCGTTTTGGATAACCGTGGATCCACTACCGCAATTTTTAACCGACTGGCAGCCAGATTATTGGTCACCAGGTTGCTCAGATAGGGAGGGCCAAAGTTCGCTTCGAACGCTCCGGTACCAAAGAAAATGACGAACTCACTATTGTAAAGGTCCGGCTTCATGTGGTGCTTGCCCTTGCCCCACTTGCCGCCTTTATACTGATCGGTCATTTTCGCATAGGCAATGTGATGGGACTGTTCGCATATCGTGGTATGCTCATACCAATTCACACTGCCGAAGCCACCATTTAACCACCGTTTGGCAAATTCTTTACGACCGTGCTCAATCCGACCGGCCATAAAGACAAACTGATTGTTCACGGGGCCAAAATCGGGATGGTTGGGGTCGATGAGCAAGTTTAATTGTTGGGAATATTTCCTCTTGAATTCACTGACACTCATCTTCCCTTTGCCAACGGCTTTTGCATCGCTGGCCATTTGTTTCGCCAGTTTGGGGTCGCGCATTTTGTAGAGATCCTTTAAGCCCGGCACCACCCGATTTTCTTCTCCGGGCACATCCGCAAATAATTTCCCACCTTCGACGATCTCTTTCACCGCTTCATCGAAGGAAATCACTTTCCACTTATTTTCACCCCGTTTTCCCGCTCTTTTTAATACCTTCACAATCCGATAGGGATCATAGAGACTTTGCAATCCGGCCTGTCCTTTGGGACAAATCCCCCCATCCATTTTTGCTCCCTCGGTAATCGGAGTGGCATAGGGGATGGCCGGATTCATGGTTTGCATTCCATAAGGGGTTCCGTCAATTTTGACGGCAACGCCATCCATAATCTTCACTTTGATCGGACAGGAGGTATGGCATTGGAGACATACAGAATAGATGACATTCTCCGCATCATTTAAGGCGTATTCGGCAAATTCATG
>RFIL01000394.1 GCA_003695285.1 Calditrichota bacterium | reverse complement strand
TCCGTCAGCGCATCAGTCTCAGAGGCCGCTTTTTCCTCTGAGGCAACCGTTTCCATGGGAGTTTCATTTTCAGTGCTCACTTGAGAGGGAGTTAGCAGGGGTGTTACATTAGACTTCTGAGATTGAGGCATGCCAATACCCGGCTCGAAAAAGTTGAAATAATACAGAGAGCCAACAACGATGACAAATAGAGCAACAAACGCTGCCGCCGGAATTTTCCAATCGCGAGGATACCACGAATTCTGCTGTGACATACGCTGAATTCGGAGATGAAGTTGTCGCTCAAAATCGGGGGATGTGGTGATGGAGGGAAGTGTTTTTAAGGAATAACAGACCGCTCGATAGCGGTGGAGTGTTTCCTGACAATCAGTGCAAACCTGGAGATGAATCTCTAACTCTTCTTTAAGCCCGGCCGATAGTTCACCATCCACATAGTCTGACAACCTGTCTCTAAGTTTGTCACATTCGCTCATAGGCATTCCCCATCTGTTTTTTGTTTATCCATTACTGGTTTCACTCTCAAATAAATATTTTAACTCTTCCTGCAATTTTAATCGACCTCGATTGACTCGGGATTTAACCGTTCCCAAAGGGATGCGTAAGATCTGACTGATTTCTTCATAGGAAAATCCCTGTTGGTCTCGTAAAAGAATGACTTCCCTGAACTTTGTCGGCAATCGATCTATTGCTTCCTGAATTATTTTTTCTTTAATATTACCATCCACTTGTTGATCCGGCGACAGATCACCTGATGGCAAATCAAAATCTTTTTCATCATTAATAGAATTACTTACACTGAAAAATTTTCTTCTTTTCCGACGGCGTAACTCGGTTTTTGCCAGATTACCAGCAATGGTATAAACCCAGGTCGAAAATTTGGCAATCTCCTTGTAATAATGTTTGTTCTTAAATACACGAAAAAACGTTTCCTGAACAATATCTTCTGCATCTACCCGGTTTCCTACAAAGCGAAAGACAAAATTCAGCAATTGGTCTTTATAGCGTCTGACCAATTCTTCAAAGGCCTGAACATCTCCTTGTTGAAAACGGGCAATTAGTACTTCATCCGTAACCCTATCATTATGTTTATCTTTTTGCTTCATTATATTTATTATGTTCGTTTAACACTTTTTATTATTCAAAGTTCCAATTTATTTAGTCATCACAGGCTTGTCAACTTAAGAATTAATCGATCCATCAATACCACATCAGACATCTGCGATGATTTGACCAGGGCGTCTGTTTCTTTAAGAACCGCAATTGCCGATTGTAACTGCTCCATACTCCAATAGGGTACATCTTTCCGATATTCTTCATAATGTTTGGAATATAAGTTTAACTCTGATTGAATTCTACGGGGATTTTTTTCCCCACTGTTAATATAACCACGAATTTTCCAGAGAATTAATATATGACGAAGTAACATCGCCAGAATGCCAAGGGGGCTTTCCCCTCTTTCTAACAACTGATGAAGAATATAAAATGCTCTCTCTCGATCTCTCCGTGCTAAAGTTCTGGCAAGTTCAAAAACATCATGCACGGCATAAACTCCGGCAATCTCCTCCACATGGGCCGGGGTAATTTCCTTCTCATCCATATAGAAATTAGCAATCTGAACAATTTCCGTTTTTAAATCATGAATTTGTTCTCCCACCAGATAAACCAGTGTTTGTGCTCCTTCCAAAGAAATGTTCTTTCCGTATTTTTTAAATTCTCCCTGCACAAACTGATACAGTTCTTTATCTCTTAACGGATTCAGGAATACCGGGGTTACATATGGGAGTAATTGTTGATACTTTTTTTGACGAATGTTGGAAATTCTGGCTGTTATCACCAGACAGATTTCGGGATTGGGATTTTCCAGATATTTAATCAGACGAGCTATATCTGGATTTTTTAGCTGGTGATAATCACGGTAAATGATTAACTTTTTCTCAGAAAAAAGGCCACCTCCCGCCGACAATGCCAGAATATTCTCAAGAGGAACATCGGTGGCATATCGAACAAAATAATTAATCTCCTTTTCTATTTTACCAATAAATTTCTCAGCAATCCGTGCGACAAGTTCATCCATTAAGTAAACTTCTTCCCCGTAGAGAAAATAGGCCGGGGAAATCTGACCCTTTTCAACCTGCTGAATAATCCCACGAAAATAATAAATTTGTTCTTTCGTCTGACTCATCTCACTTACTTCTTCTCTTTTTCTCGCCGATAGGCTCGATTAACAAAATAAATCAATCCACCCCAGGTAAACCCCAGTATCAACAACATGAATAATATGGTTTCAGTTTGTAACATTATTCCCCCTTTTTTTCAACGAGATGATGGTAAAGATAGCGATTCACCACTAAAAGAAGCAGAATTAACAAAACCCATTGACTGATACAGGTTCCAAGGTTCGTTACCCCCAGCGGATACCACCACCGAGCTTCCCAGCTCATGGATTGATATAACCACCAGACGAGCAACACTACTGCCTCAATGGGAATCAGGATTTTCAACACCCAGTTAAACCAACCACCAATATAGAGATCGTTTTCCGGTTGGAGCAAAAATTGTTGACGAAATTTCTCCACACCGGTTTTCATGATGGCAAAGGCAAAGAAAAAACCACTGAGGATTAACCCCAATCCCCAGACCCAGTCCTGATTATTGAATATTTTTAAAGAGAGAGCAGAGGGCGCACCAAATACGGCTGTTAACCCTGCCACCACAGGTAAGGCTTTACGACGCGAGAGTCCGAAGTCCATCAACACCCGGGTGGCCAATTCAAACATGGAAATCAACGAACTCATCGCTGCAAAGAATAACGCCAGAAAGAACAAAGAAATTAGCCATCTGGCCCCCGGTAATGAAGAAAACAATTGAGGCACTACAATAAAACTCAATCCCTGATTTCCCGCCTGGAGTGCTTTCTCTGCTTCCGCTATTGTGGGAGCCAGTGAAAAAATAGCGGGTATAATCGCCAATCCCGCCAATAAGGACGCGGAATTATTACCAAAACCGGTAATGAAGGCATTTAACGTTACATCCTCCTCATCTCGCATATATACGGCATAGGTCAATACCAGCCCCCACCCTGCTCCGGTTGACCAGGCTGATTGGGATAATCCCTCCAGCCACATTTTGGGATCCCGTAACGAATGGCCATGAAATCCGAAAAAATAATTCAATCCCTCTGCAGCGTTAGGCAGAGTAAGAGCACGAATGGCCCCGATAATTAACAATACCAACAATGCCGGTAAGAGCACACGATTTGCCCGCTCAATTCCCCGAACAACCCCCTGATAGATGATAAATCCGGCAATGCTTAAAGAAATAAAGTGATAAACTAATGGTTCATATCCGGAAGAGGTAAAGTGGTTCCAGAATGCTTGATGATCGGCATTCAAAAGCTGGCCGCTTATCCCGGCAATGAAATATTTCAAAGCCCATCCGGTCACCACCGAGTAGTAAAACATGATGGCCATGGTACAAATGGCGACAAAACCACCCATCCAGGTAAACTTTTTCCCAAGAAAAGAAGCAAAGGCCCCGATGGGTCCCTGACGGGTATGCTTTCCCATGGAAAATTCTACCATTAGCAGAGGTATGGACCATAATATTAAAAATATCAACCAGGGTATTAAAAAAGCCCCTCCATACTGACCGGCCAGGCGTGGAAATCGCCAGATATTTCCTGCTCCGATAGCCATTCCCATCGTAGCCAACAGTAATGCCCAACGTGAAGTAAAATGTTCTTTCCCTTTCATCGAGCCTCTATATGTTTGGTTATTCCTTAAGCCGTGCTATCT
>RFIL01000055.1 GCA_003695285.1 Calditrichota bacterium | reverse complement strand
ACGTTTCACGTACCACGCAACACGAAGCACGAAACACGAACCACGTCTCACTAAAATAAAAAATGAAATCTGTAAAATGAATCATGTAGAATCAGCTTATTCTATTTCAGTGGTGCTTCTGGCTGCCGGGCAGTCAGTGCGGATGGGTAAGCACAACAAACTGTTGCTGCCCTTTCGCAATGCCACCATCCTGGAAGCTACCCTGTCAGCTTTTTTGAGTGTGAAATTTTCGGAAATTGTGATTGTCCTGGGGCATGAGGCGGATACCCTCATCAGCATCTTACAAAAATATCCGGTAAAGACTGTGGTTAATGAAGATTATCGTTTTGGTATGGGCACTTCTTTGGCAACCGGGGTAGCGGCCACTGCCGTCGATACTCAAGGGATTCTGATCTGCCCGGGGGATTTGCCGTTGTTAACTTCAGATACGGTGAAGTTGTTATGTGAAGTTTTCCTGGAACATCAGCCGCCGCTAATTGTTTATCCCACCTATCAAAACCGGCAGGGGCACCCGGTTATTTTTTCGGCGGAGTTTCGCCCGGAATTACAAAAACTCTCCGGCGACCGCGGGGCTAAAGGAATTATTCGTCAGAATCAGGAGCGGTGTGTTGCTGTGGAAGTCACTGATGATGGAATCCTGTTTGACTTAGATACCGAAGAAAAATATCAGGAGTTGTTGAAACGAAGGGGGTAAGTTTTCTATAATGAGTCGGTTCGGCTTCAACTACGATTATAGTTTTAAGTTTAGTCTAAGAACTAATTATCCACGAATGACACGAATTTTCACGAATTGCTTCTCGATTTACAAAATACATTTGCTGTTTTTAGAGCAAAGACAAATTTTAAAGGGAAACTAATAAACCTCTTTTAACCAGTTGGGTACTTCATACCAGGGGATAATCTCTCCCTGCGATCGTTTTTGCCGTTGGTCACCCCCATAAACAATGTAGCTATCGTCCGATGTGATTCCGCTAATTTGTTGCCAGTAGGTCAATCCCTTAAAAAATTCCTTGCTTATTGTTTGGGCAATTTTGATTTCTATCGCCTTTACGCTCCTTCCATATTCGATTAAAAAATCCACTTCTCTACCGCTCCGATCCCGCCAAAAATAAAATCCGGGTAATTCCGCACGGTTGTTGAAGAATTTTATGATTTCCGAAATGATTAAATTTTCAAACAATTCACCTCTCAAAAAGTGCGTGTCCAAATCAGAAACATTTCGAATGCCGAGAAGATAACAGGCTAACCCGGTGTCATAAAAATAAAGTTTGCGTATTTTTACCAGACGCTTATTAAAATTTTTATAATACGGTGGAAGATGGAAAATAATAAAGCTGGCTTCCAGGACGGATAACCAGGAACGGATGGTGTTGACACTAACTCCTAATTCGTTTGCCATGGAGGTCAAATTCATCAGTTGTCCGATTCTCCCGGCGCATAATTTCAAAAACGTGGTGAAGGTATTCAAATCGGAAATATTTTTAAGTTGGCGAACATCCCTTTCTACATATGTGATAATATAATTACCGTACCAATCCTGTGGGCTCAGAGGCTGATCATACAAGGGGGGATAGAAGCCCTGGTAAATATATTTCTGGAAAGTTTCCCGATGAGAAAAATGTTTCAAAAGTTCATCGAGACAAAAGGGAAGCAATTGAAATATGGCAACCCGACCGGCTGACATCTGCGAAATTTTTTCATGAAGTAAAAAATGCTGGGAACCGGTAAGGATGATTTGCCCGGGTTTTCGATCAGCATCCACCAGTGTCTGGATATATGAAAATAATTCCGGTGCTCGCTGAGCTTCGTCGATTATCAGACCGTTGGGATGCTTCGACAGAAAAGCACGGGGGTCATTCACTGCAAATAAACGGGTATCCGGTTCTTCCAAATTCGCATAATCCTTTTCCGGAAAAAGATGCCTAACCAGGGTAGTTTAACCGGATTGATGAGGTCCCAGGATAGAAATCACCGGGAAAGCATCAGAGAGCTCCAGAATTTTTGTTGACATTTCTCTATTTATCATAAGAATATATTTGATATTAAATGTGCAAATTTGCAATCCAATTGCAAATTTGTCAGGTTCGAAAAATTGCGTAGTCAACAGAATCTACCTGAACTTATGAATTTCTTCCTGCTTTTTGAGTTTCTACATCTTAAATTAATGATAGCATATCATGAATACCGATTATTATACCATCAGCCTTTTTTAGGTGGTTGCTTTGAAGGCTGATAATGCGGAAAAATTTGAATGGCAGACAAAATTACAAGTCTGTTAACCTTCAACTTGAATGGCTATCACTATGGATAAACCCTCAGGAGAGACAATGGAAATCAGAAAAGAAACCTCTGCTCCTTCTCAGGGATACTGGCGATATGATCGTCAATCCCTGATGGCGATTTTCAACCCACGTAGCGTCGCTGTGGTTGGTGCTTCGGAAAAAGCAGACAGCGTGGGTCGCACTGTTCTCTGGAATTTAATCAGCAACCCTTTTGGTGGAATTGTCTTTCCGGTAAATCCCAATCGGGGGAGCGTTCTGGGAATTAAAGCCTACCCCTCCATTACCGAGATACCGGAACCGGTGGATTTAGCAGTTATCGTTACTCCTGCGTCGACGGTGCCAGCGGTGATAGAAAACTGTGTGAAGGTAGGAGTAAAAGGAGCGGTGATTATCTCCTCCGGGTTTCGGGAAATTGGTGCAGAAGGGAAAAAATTAGAAGATCAAATCCTTGAAACTGCCCGAGAAGGAGGGCTGCGAATTCTGGGTCCCAATAGTTTTGGCTTCATGCTCCCGTACAGCGGTTTAAACATCTCCATTGGACGTGCCATGGCCAAGCCGGGGCATGTGGCTTTTCTCAGTCAAAGTGGCTCGTTGACGGCAGCGGTTCTGGACTGGAGTTTTCGGGAGCAGGTGGGTTTTAGCGCGTTTATTTCCCTGGGAAACATGGCAGATATTGAATGGTCGGATTTAATCTACTTTCTGGGGGATGACCCTCATACTCATAGTATTGTGATGTATTTACAAAGCATCAAAGAAGCGCGAGCTTTCCTGTCGGCAGCTCGGGAAGTCGGGTTGAATAAGCCCATTATCGCTTTAACCACCGGTAAAAGTAAATTAGCGATGGAGATTGCTGCCACCCAATCAGGTTGGGAAGGCATTCCCGATGAGGTGTTAAGTGCTGCTTTCCGTCGATGCGGGATTTTGCCGGTGGAGGAATTGGTAGATCTCTTTGCCATGTCAGAAATATTAGCCAAACAACCCCGGGCTCGTGGTCGAAGGTTGGCCATTGTCACCAATGCCGGGGGGCCGGGAGTGCAGAGTGTAGATGTTCTGGTACGCAATGGCGGTGAACTGGCTCCGTTGAGCGAGGAAACCCGTAAAAAGTTAAACATTATCCTTCCTCCATCCTGGGGAGGGAGAAATCCCATCCACGTTCAACGGGATGCGGATGCCGATCGCTTTTATAAAGCGGTGGATGCAGTGCTTCAAGACTCCACCACCGATGGGGTGTTGGTGATTCTGGCTCCTCAAGGATTGGCTGATCCCACCATTACAGCAGAGAAAATCAAGGAACTCTCTCGTTCATCCCAGAAACCGCTACTGGCCAGCTGGATGGGAGGGACGGAAATTGCTGCCGGAAAAGCCATCCTCAATCGCGCCAACATCCCGACCTTCCCCTTTCCGGATACTGCCGCACAGGTGTTTAATTACATGTGGCAATACTATTACAATTTAAGAGGCCTGTTCGAGGCACCCCATCTCCCCGCAGATGACGAACATTTCCCTCCGCAGCGGAAGAAAGTGGAACAAATCATCAGGAACGCCAGAGAGGCAGGAAGAACCACTCTCTCTGAAGCTGAGGCTCTGGAAATATTAAAAGCATACCACATTCCGGTGGTGGAAACCATTGTGGCAAAAGAGGAAACGGAAGCCATCCGGGCCGCAAAGAAACTGGGGTTTCCGGTGGTCTTAAAATTACTGGGTGCTTATGAATGTGACGAACAACCTCAGCGTACCATCCAACTGAACTTAAAAAGGGAAGCGGCAGTACGGGAAGGTTTTGAGACCTTAAAGAAATATGCTTCAGAAGTTTCTTCCGAATGTCGGTTTGAAGGTGTCATTGTGCAACCGATGGTTCCCTTTAAAGGGTATGAATTAATTTTACAGAGCTTTCCCGATAATCATTTTGGTCCGATAGTTCTATTTGGTTCCGGGGGAGAGTTGTTAAACATCTACAAAGATCGCACGCTGGCTTTGCCCCCATTAAACAGCACCCTGGCGCGAAGAATGATGGAACGCACCCAAATTTATCGCGCCTTGCTCGGGGAAGAGGATTGTCTTCCGGTCAACCTGGAGTTGCTGGAGCAATGCATCATTCGTTTCAGTCAATTGATTGTGGAACAACGCTGGATTCGTGAGATAACCATCAAACCCTTGCTGGCTTCCTCGGAACATGTGCTGGCTCTGAATGCCCACATGACTTTGTATCCATCTGAGGTGAGCAAGGAGGAGTTACCTCGACCGGCTATCAGGCCCTATCCACTGCAATATAAGCAGACGGCGACACTCAAAGATGGCACGCCGGTGACCATCCGACCCATTCGACCGGAGGATGAACCGGGTATGATAAAGTTTCATGAAAAGCTATCTGACCAGAGTGTCTATTTGCGCTATTTTCACCCCATCGCACTTCGCCAGCGGGTACAACATGAACGACTGGCCCGCATTTGTTTTATTGATTACGATCGGGAGATGGT
>RFIL01000393.1 GCA_003695285.1 Calditrichota bacterium | reverse complement strand
CTTTAATAAGGGAGTGTTGGGAGGCGGGTTCTGGCGCAGAACGGTGTTGGGTAGCAAATTTTTCTGTAATTGATAACGAATTTTACCAATCGGCAGATGAATGGCAGCCAGAATTTTTTTGGCATGGGTTAAACTTTTACCCCGTAAATCGGGTACTACCCGTTTGGAGGGTAAAGGCCCCATACTTACAGTTAGCTGAATTTTATGGGATACACCAACTTCTTCGCCCGGAAGGATCGATTGATCAATGACAGTGCCTGCAGGAGTCGGAACGCGTTGGTCGTTGTATTCAATGGAATCAGAAAACACATAGGCAGTATCATAATTGAAAAACCCATGTTCCTGAAGGGTGATAACAGCATCGGTTAAGGTGGATGTGATCACATCCGGAACCACTGCTTTGCGTTCCCCACTGCTGATGGTCATATAAACCCGACGTCCTTTTTTCACTTTACGGAGCGGTGCCGGATTTTGCTGAACTACGGTTCCCGGTGGATATTGTTCACTATAAATCGAATCCTGAACAATCGGAATGAAACCCTCTTTTTCCAGGATATTCATCGCCTCATCGACCGTTTTCATGGTGACATCGGGAAGTTCATACTCTTCACCATGGCGGGTATAAAAGGGCATGGCAACCACATCGAAGAAAATGACGACCAGAATAAATCCAATGGCAAGAAGCAGGAGTTTATGCCACCAGCGAAAACGAGAGAGAAAAGTATTTCGGGTGGGTTGAAAATCAGATTCGTGATTCATAACATTTCCAACACTTATTGGGTTATTCGTTTCCTTTACGAGGCTTAAAACGATCCTGACTATCCATGATAATAGTAACCGGACCATCGTTAAAAATTTTGACCAGCATCATGGCGCCAAATTCACCGCTGGAAACGGGTATATCAAGTTTTTGCAAACACTCCATAAAGTATTCGTACAAAGGTACAGCCTTTTCTGGTGGAGCGGCATGGGTAAAACTTGGCCGACGCCCTTTTCGAGTACTGGCATAAAGAGTAAATTGAGAAATAGCCAGAATCCCTCCCCCCACATCGCGAATACTCAAATTCATTTTATCCTCTTCATCTCCAAAAATACGAAGATTGGCAATCTTCTCCGCCAAATATTCTGCATCGGCTTTTTCATCTTCATTTCCAACTCCGAGCAAAACAACCAGACCCTTCTCTATTTCTCCAATAACTTTACCATCAACTTCCACACTTGCTTCTCTCACCCTCTGAATAACCGCTTTCATTTGACCATCCTCTCAACTTAACCGTTTAGCCAATGCTCACCGCATCCTTTCCCAATAGCCTTTCCACCTGTTGCAGTAATTCATCGGTTAATAATACTCGAAACCGCCGCGATTTCAACAAAAACCCATTTCCATTTGTTCCGGTACGAACATCAAAATAAAGAGGAATAGTACCTGGATGGGAACGTATAATTCGATACAACTCTTCAATGAGTTCCTCGGTAACAGAGCTGATGTCCACCGTCACCCGCACCTGGTCCGCCATTCGATTCCGGGATTCGCTGATAGGAATAATCTCATCACATATCATCTTAAATGAATTCTCGCTGGCATCATCCACTTTCCCACTAACAAACACCAGATTTCCCTCTTTGATGTGCTCGCCAAATTTTTCGTAGGTAGAAGCAAAAACAACGCCTTCGAAGCTATTAAATTTATCCTCAAATGTC
Source organism: Calditrichota bacterium (assembly GCA_003695285.1). Taxonomy (GTDB): domain Bacteria; phylum Calditrichota; class Calditrichia; order RBG-13-44-9; family J075; genus J075. The sequence goes on along the minus strand of RFIL01000393.1, from coordinate 5,603 downwards.
ACGAAAGCCATAAATCGACCTTTCCGGTCCATATGGTTTTTCACTGTCGTAATCATCGCACCGGTCCGCACAATTGAATTGGTTTTAAATGTATCCGGATTTTCCCAATCCAGGTTGGAAAAGAGTTCAATCTCCCGGCGGAACTTATCCAGGGGATGACCACTGATATAAAACCCCAGCAACTCTTTTTCACGATTCAGGCGTTCTTGTAAAGACCACTCTTCAACCTCCGGAAGTGCGGGGTACTGAACCAGTTCATCATGAACCTCTGAGCCATTTCCCTCTCCACTCATCAAATCAAAGAGACTCACCTGAGTGGTATTCAGCGCTCGTGCCTGATAACTTTGCGCAAATTTCAAAGCCATCTCGATAGCGGCAAATTTTTGCGCACGATTTCCTTCCAGCGAATCCAGCGCCCCGGCTTGTATCAATGATTCCAGGGTCTTCTTATTCACCAACCGCAAATCCACATGCTGTAAAAATTGAAACAGGGATGTAAAGGGACCATGTTCCTCACGCACTTTTAAAATATTTTTGATGGCATTCCGTCCAACATTTTTGATTGCTGTCAAAGCAAAGCTGATTTTCCCTGGCTCCGGTACTTCAAAATCCGCTCCGGAATGATTAATATCCGGAGGCAGAACTTCCAATCCCATCCGCTTACATTCTTCAATTAAAATCATGATCCGTTTGGTATCATCAATTTCCGAAGTAAGTGTGGCAGCCATAAATTCTGCGGGAAAATGGCGTTTTAGATAGGCGGTTTGATAAGCCAGGACTGAGTAAGCCGCGGAGTGCGATTTATTAAAGCCATAACTGGCAAATTTAAAAATCAACTCATAAATATCTTCGGCAATTTTTTTATCAATTCCGTTTTTTAAACACCCTTCAACAAACTCAACCTTCATCCGCGCCATTTCTTCTTTCTTCTTCTTCCCCATAGCGCGGCGCAAAATATCTGCTTTACCCAGACTGAAGCCGGCCAACTCGGAAGCAATGCGCATCACCTGCTCCTGATAGACGATTATCCCGTAGGTCTCCTTCAGAATAGGTTCCAATTTGGGATGAAGGTATTCAATTTTTTGACGCCCGAATTTCCGATCGATAAACGTATCAATATTTTCCATGGGACCCGGGCGATACAGAGCATTCATGGCAATTAAATCTTCAATACGATTGGGTTTCAATTTTCTCAGGTATTCCTGCATACCCTTACTTTCAAACTGAAAAATGCCAACCGTATTCCCATCACAAAAAATTTCAAACGTCTCCGGATCATCCAGGGGGATTGTATCAATATCAAGTTCTATCCCTTTCCGACGGACCATTTCAACGCATTTATTAATCACAGTGAGGGTGCGCAACCCCAGAAAATCCATTTTCAACAAACCAATTTCTTCACACCCGCCCATGGTAAATTGGGTGGTGACCACTTTCTCCTTGTTTTGATCTTCCGTTTGATACAAGGGAACGAAATTGGTGATATCGTCCGGAGCAATAATAATCCCCGCTGCGTGTACCGAGGCATGTCTTGCCAGTCCCTCCAGTACTCGGGCATGTCGAATCAGTTGCTGATATTTCTCTTGATTGCTTTCTGCGATCTTTTTCAATTCCGGGATGGTTTGAAAAGCCTCTTCTACTTTCATTGGTTTGCCCTGGTGCACCGGGATTAATTTCGAGATCCGATCCGCTTCCGCATAATCGATTTCCAGAACCCGGGCAACATCTTTTATCACACCTTTAGAGGCCATGGTTCCGAAGGTAATAATCTGAGCAACATTGCGCTCCCCATAGCGCTCACGAACATAGTCAATCACTTCTTCCCGTCGTTCATAACAGAAATCAATATCGATATCTGGCATGGTCACTCGTTCCGGATTTAAAAAGCGCTCAAACAGCAGATCATAGCGCAAGGGGTCAATATTGGTAATCCCTAAAGCATAGGCAACCAAACTCCCGGCAGCAGAACCACGGCCCGGACCAACCGGTATCCCTTTACTTCTTGCATAATTAATAAAATCCTGAACAATTAAAAAATAACCAGCAAAACCGGTTTTACGAATCACTGACAACTCATACCGTAAACGCTCTTCTATTTCCGGGCTCCACTCATGGTAGCGTTTTTTAGCCCCTTCAAAGGCTAACTTTTCCAGATAATCATCTAAGGTCATGCTCTGGAATTCCGGAGGGAGGGGATACCGGGGGAGCTTGTTTTTTCCCAGCTCAATATCCACATCAATCTTTTCCGCAATCTCCAGAGTTCGCTCCAGAACCTCTGGTTTACCTGGAAAGGCTTTATACATCTCATCCACTGTTTTTAAATATAGCTCGGTAGTGTTGTAGCGCATTCGTTTGGGATCGCTGAGGCTTTTTCCGGAACTGATACACATCAGTACTTCATGGGAATCATGATGGCCTTTTTCAAGATAATGCACATCGTTGGTCGCCACCACCGGAACACCCATCTCTTTCGCCAGTTTATAGACATTTTCATAACCAGCCTCTTCCGGGATATTATGATTTTGAATTTCCAGATAATAGTCGTCTCCAAAGAGTTCCAGATATTCCTCAACGGTGGCAATTGCTTCTTTCTTATCGCCGTAATTTAATTGAGTGAACAACTCCCCGCTCATACAGGCAGATAAAACAATCAATCCCTCTTTGTGCTGTCGGAGGATTTCTTTATCGATTCGAGGTTTGTAATAAAATCCTTCCAGATAAGCCAGGCTGGAGAGTTTCATAAGGTTCCGATAGCCGGTATTGTTCTTTGCCAACAGAACCAGATGGTAAGCGGCTTTAGTACCTCCTTTTCCTCCCCCTTTTTTCTCTTTACGGGAGCCGGGCGCCATATAAGCCTCCATCCCGATGATGGGCTTAATACCCGCCTTTTTGGCTTCCTTGTAAAACTCCAGCACCCCGAACATGTTGCCATGATCAGTAATAGCCAGAGCGGGCATCTTATAATCTACAGCTCGTGCAATTAGTTTTTTGATGCTATTGGCGCCATCTAATAAGCTATACTCGGTATGATTATGCAGGTGAACAAACGACAACGTCACAACTCCTTGTGATTAAAAATGATATACGATTAACATAAATTAATTTTCAATCTGATGATTTCGGGACAAAGGATATCAAATTTAGTACCCATTTTGCGAACCATTTGTGACAGTTGAAGGCATCTTGAAATTTGATGATTTGAAACCAGGGTTTCCGATAAAAGTTGCGGCTAAATTTAAATTGCAGGGGGTCGAATTGCAATACACAGAAAAAATATTTATCCCGATTTTTTGGATGGTAAAACATCAATACCCTGAAAACATAAGATAACGAATGAAGCGTGCACCTTTCAGTCTGAACAGAGATTAATGGGCAAAATCTGTAGAAATTGCTTTAAATGTCCAGCCCCGCTCACTGGCAAAATTGGTCAATTCTCTTAATACATCAATTATTACGTTTGCAGTTTTGGGCGAATCATGGAGGAGGATAATATCACCCGGTCTTAAATTTGTAAATAAATGATGGATAATTTTCTGGCGAGACCACTTAAAATCATAAGCCATGATGCTCCATAACACCATTCGTTTCTGACACTCCTGTAATACCGGGAGCATTTGACGGGAAAAAATGCCATAGGGAGGACGAAACAATGCCACCTCTTGCCGCAGGAGTTCGGAAATTAAGCGATCCGTCAGAAGAATTCCTTTCCGCAACTTTCGGGGAGATAGCCCCCATAATGGAAAATGATGAAAATAATGACTTCCCAGTTGATGGGGTGAATAATCCAGTTGTCGGATTTGATGCCGGTAACGAAAAATGTTTTCTCCGGAAAGGAAAAAGGTAGCCGGGATGTCATGATCGTTCAAAAAATCCAGAAGAGGTTCGGTTACCGGTGGATAAGGCCCGTCATCGAAGGTCAAATAAATGGCGTTTTCATTCGCCGGGTAGCGCCAGAGAATATCCGGAAACGGTTTTAGCAAAAGATTGGCCAGATGACGAAATTTAATCATGTATTGGGTTTCCATTTAAACAATTTAAAAAACCCGGCAAAACCGGCATACACAATATACGGAATCTGAAAAAACTCTGCGACCGGGAACCAGCGCAAAAGGGAGGATTGTTGTAAAATTCTTAATCCAGAGCGCATTATCATAAATTCCGGAATTATTTTCATCCCATATCCAATCATTAATATTGACAGGGGAAACTTGTGTAAGATAGCAAGAGGCGTCATAAGAAATAGGAGGAGGTAAAAAAGGTAAATGCCAAGCAAGAACAGAGAGGTGAGAACACCGGGATAGTTGGTGCTTTTAGATGCCCAGCGCGCTCTTTGATTTAAAAACTCACTTAATGAATCCACCGGACGGGTATAGTTGATCGCCTCGGGTTGCAAATTGTAGCGGATTTTCCACCTGGTGTGATGATGAAGGTTCTGCATCAACAGATCATCATCGCCAGATGGGAGATGTTCATGGCCATCAAAACCACCAACTTCATCAAATGCTGCTCTTCGGTAACTCAAATTGCTCCCATTGCAGATTAAAGGATGTTCATTTCCCACCGCACCTACACCGCTCAGAACCAGACCGGCAAACTCCAGAGTTTGTAAGCGATGAAATAGAGTACTTTTCTCATCCAGTTCAAAGGTGACCAACCCCGCCACCATACCGGTATTATCATCATAATGTTCTACCATGCTTTCCACCCACCGGGGTTGAACTTTACAATCAGCATCCGTGGTTAAAATCACCTCACCGTGCGCATATTCCAGGGCAAATTTAATAGCTGTCTTTTTAAATGTCGGTTTTTGCCCGTCATTGCGATGAATCAGCAATTTAAAATGAGAGAGTTGATGCTCATCGATAAATTGCCTCACCACATCTGCCGTATGATCCGTAGAGTGGTCTTCGATAATAATCACCTGAAGGAGAGAGGTTGGGTAGGTCTGCTCTTTTAAACTTTTCAAGGTATTCACAATGCGATGGGCTTCATTTCTGGCGGGAACCAGAACTGTAACGCGAGGTTTCCACCGCTTCTCCGGAAGGGGCCTCTTGATTTCTTTCTTTAATCCAAGATAGAAAAAGAGGATGGTACCACCGTAAAAAATGGATAGGATTAGAAAAAGAATTTCAATCATCCGTTATTTCGCTGTTAACCGGTTCTGTAGACGTCTCTTCAAGTTGAATTTGGCTCGCAAGATTTAAATTATTCTCCTGCTGTTCCCCTTGCAAACGAAAAAGAAAATAGCTCCCCGGAATGGTGGGTAGTAAAAAATTACAAAAAAAGATGAGCAACGAAGCATATAAAACCGCCAGAGGATTCACCGAGAAGGGTGAATAAAAGAAGATGGCAAATCCTTCCCGGATCCCCAGATCCCCAAATGAAAATGGTAAAAGGGTTTTAATAAACAGGGTGCTGGTAACCGACAGGAATGACTGATAAAAGGCTACTGGAGAGAAGGCCATCACCAATACATGGTATTGTAATACGACTACCATTACCCACAGAAAACTCCACAAGATGAGTTTGGCACTATCAACTCTGTGAAAATCATCCAGAGCATGAAAAACTCTGTCAAGGATTCCGTTAAACTTTCCTCGAAG
>RFIL01000392.1 GCA_003695285.1 Calditrichota bacterium | reverse complement strand
TTGTTGCTTTACCCGGTCAACTTTTCTACACCACACAGATTCCGGTTTCTCTCTGGTTTGTCACCCGGAATAAGAAAGAAGATCCTAAAAAAGGATACAGGGATCGCAGCGGAGAGACACTTTTTATTGATGCCAGACGGATGGGACAATTGGTGGACCGTGTGCACCGGGAATTGACGCAGGAAGAAATCCGCCGGATTGCCGATGTCTATCATGCATGGAAAAAAGGGGAAGGATATAAAGATAAGGACGGTTGGTGGAAATCTGTGACCATAGAGGAAATTCGTCAACACGGGTATGTACTGACACCCGGACGGTATGTGGGTGTGGAAGAACAGGAAGATGATGGTGTGCCATTTGAAGAGAAAATGGCGGAATTAACGGCAAAACTAAATGAACAATTCAAGGAAAGTCACCGCTTGGAAGCGGAGATCAGGAAAAACTTAAAAGTGCTGGGATTTGATATATAAGCTTATTAAACGAAAAGCCGGTTTTGTTTAATAAGCCGAAATGTTATTAAACGATCGTTAAATAAGGAAAATATGTGTGAAACGAGGATTAACTGGAAAATATGTTATAACGACGACACTGGGGGAAAGTGTTAAAGCATTCGTACCGAATCCTTTACCTCCGGATCCCCCTCTTGAATGGACAGGGAACAGACGAAAGCTCCTGGAGGCTGCTACAATTGCGCTTGGACGCCTTGATAGCATTACTCTCCTCCTGCCTGATCCACATCTTTTTTTATACGCTTATGTTCGCCGTGAAGCGGTTTTATCATCGCAGATAGAAGGTACTCAATCTTCCCTGGTGCAATTAATGCTTTTTGAATTGGAACAGGCTCCTGGAGTTCCTCTCGATGACGTGACTGAGGTTTCAAACTATGTGGCTGCCCTCGAACATGGATTAAAGCGCCTTAAAGAAGGATTCCCATTGTCTAATCGTTTGATACGAGAGATGCATGAAGTATTGCTCCATAAAGGAAGAGGAAGTAATAAATCCCCGGGGGAATTCCGAAGGACTCAGAACTGGATTGGAGGTTCCCGGCCTGGAAATGCACATTTCGTCCCACCACCTCCGGAATATGTTGAGGAGTGTATGGGAAAATTGGAGCTTTTTCTTCATGATGAAACTTCTCCGTATCTTGCGCTTATAAAAGCAGCTCTTGCGCATGTGCAGTTTGAGACTATCCATCCATTTCTTGATGGTAATGGAAGAGTAGGAAGGCTTTTAATTGCATTTATTCTTCATAAGGAAGGTTTACTTTCACAACCATTACTTTATCTTAGTCTTTTTTTCAAACAGAACCGATCAGAATATTACAGATTGCTTGACCAGGTCAGGCTGGAAGGCGATTGGGAAACGTGGGTTGATTTTTTCCTGGAAGGTGTAAAGTTAACAGCTTCAAATGCTGTGGATACGGCTAAGCGATTGTTGAATCTGTTTTATCAGGATGAGAAAAAAATACAACAAATGGGTCGCCAGGCTTCTACTGTCCTAAGGGTATACAGAACATTTTGTGAAAGACCCTTAAATACTTTAAATCAAATTTCTGAAAAAACAGGATTGACATTTCCTGCAGTATCCAGAGCGGTGGAATGCTTAAGGAAGGCCGGAATTATTAGTGAAATTACCGGTCAACGTAGAAACAGAGTTTATGCTTACGAGCAATATTTATCGATTCTGAGTGAAGGAACTGAACCTTTGTGATGGAGAAACTGATGTTTACAGGGAAGAGGACAGAAGAAATAGAGAATGACGATATCAAAAAATATTTGTACTATATAGTGGAGAAAAAGAAGGTGGATACTTCCGCTTTGAATATTGTAATAAATGCATTGAAATTCAATTATGGAGAGATTTTAAAGAAAAAATTTATTTATGAAGTAAAACATCCGGGGAAAGATAAAAAATTGTCTGTTGTTTTAAGTAAAGAAGGGGCAAATAGAATATTAAGTGCCAACGCGAATATAAAGCACAAATCTATTTTAACGCATACGTATTCTGGTAGATTGCGCGTTGGAGAGAAGGTGAGTCTCAGACCCGAAGATATAGATTCAAACAGGCAACTGATTCACATTGGGGCATCAAAAGGCAGGAAAGAACGCTACACTTTACTCTCCAATGTTGCATTTCAAATCTTACGAGAATACAGGAAGAAAGATAAAACCAAAAATTGGTTATTCCCCAGCAGGAATATAGAGAAGCTTATAGTTGAAATGACGGTTCAGAAAATTTTCCAGAATGCAGGCAGGAAGGCGGGAATTAAGAAAAACGTTAGTGTTCACTCACTAAGACATTCTTTTGCCACACACTTGTTGGAGGGTGGAATTGACCTGAGGTATATTAAGAAAGTTTTTGGTGTCAAAAGCTCAAAGACGACAGAAATTTATACACATGTAAGCACGAAGAACTTTTCAGCAATAAAAAAACCACTTGATAGCCTTTTACCAGAAGGTGGAACATGACCAGAGAAACAAGAAAGAAAAGTCATTCAGAGAGAAGTATATGCGAACAGTTCGCATATTTTCCAGATTCGGTATCATATCTGAACAGTTCGGATTTGAGCGAGTTAAGTAAAATGCTCGCCGTCGCCTTAAGGAGGGATGAAATGTGATAAAGAAACTCATTATAGAAAATTATATATCCATCAAAAGATTTGAAGTTGAACTTTCCTCGCTAAATGCTTTTATAGGACCTAACAGTTCAGGAAAAACTAACATTTTGAGAGCGTTAGATCTTATAGTGGGGACAAATTATCCTTCCGTTCGTTCTTTTGATGAATCTGATTTTTATTTACACGATACATCACGTA
>RFIL01000391.1 GCA_003695285.1 Calditrichota bacterium | reverse complement strand
GCTGAAACTGAATGTGTTTCTCTCAATGAAGAAGACCTTTTAATTTTTTTAGCCATATCATCCCCTCTTCAAATATTTCTAATATATCGGCAATAATGGCTTACAATTTATCTGAAAAAATAAGGAATTCATGAGATACATGAGGGGACCGGGACTAAGTCAGGGGTATTATTAACAAACTGAAGAATATTGTAAGAAATTCGATGGAAAACAGCCAGCACATCTCCCGGGAAGCGCGAGTCAACGGTGAGACTTCACCTGTGGATTAGAAACGAATAATGAGAAAAAAAATCCTGAATTACCCATGGATGATAACTTCTTTGTTACGACCTTGAACAACCTCCTCAAGCGTTTTATTCTAAGGTCGTAAAGAAACCTTAAAGGAGTTTCAATAATCCATGATAAACTCCCAGATAAAAAGTAATTCTTTCTGAATCTTCCTTTTTTAGCCCGGAAAAGCGTCTCACGTCCATATTATCCTGTAAATCCCCTAGCTTTACCTGAATGGCCAACCGATTGGTCTTCACTCTTTCCATATAATCTTCGTATGCCTCACCGGGGCGTTTGGTAATACAATCCAACGCTGATAATACCTCTTCTGTAAATCCTTCCTTCCTTAAATCTTCCAATGTCCATGGAGAATCTTCCACCACGTCATGTAAAATGGCAATGATCATCAACTCCTCAGTAGGCATCTTACTCATGATTCGTAGAGGGTGCAGGATATAGGGTTTCCCGGCTTTGTCTTTTTGACCCTTATGTGCCTCAAAAGCAATTTCCAGTGCTCTTTCAATTGTTGCCATAAAATCCTCCTCTGTAATTTCTTAAATTCATGATATTCCTTGAGTATTTTAGAAAATAAATGTAAACTTAATATCAGAGCGTTTTCCTGACAACCCTATTTCAGATTTGAAGAATGGGATTGTCTAAGTTCTTTGAACCTGCTTTAAGTTTTCCCCAAATTAACCGGAAAGGTATATCATGAGGACAATCAAGTACTTATTGGTTATGTTCTTAATCTATTCAATGTATGCTCAGGTGAATGAGTATTATTTTCGAATACCGTATGAGGATTTGTCGGTAATTGATGAATGGACCCGGTTATTTTCCGTCGATGATGTGGATGCTAATTATGTTTATGGATATGCCAACCCCGAACAGTGGAAAATGCTTTCAAGCATGGGATTATCCCCGGAACAACTGCCCCATCCCTCCAGTCTCTATAAACACAGGATGAGCCAGAGCCCGGCTGAGGTTTTGACTGATTGGGATACCTATCCAACCTACCTTGATTACCGTGTCATGATGCAACAATTCGCCACCAATTATCCCGATATTTGCCGTCTGGATACCATGGGGTACTCGGTTCAGGGGCGATTGTTGTTATCTGTGAAGATTACTGACAACCCTGATCAGGAGGAAGATGAACCGGAGTTTTTGTATACATCCACCATGCATGGTGATGAAACGGTAGGATACGTGCTGTTATTGCGGTTGATTGATTATCTGCTTTCCAACTACGGGCAACCCACTCCGGAAGGGGAGCGAGTTACCCACCTTGTAGATAACATGGAGATCTGGATAAATCCTCTCTTCAATCCGGATGGGACATACTGGGGTGGGAATAATACGGTAGATTATGCCATTCGGTTTAATGCCAATGGGGTGGATTTAAACCGCAACTTCCCGGATCGCATCACCGATCCCGATAACACTACTGACGGTAGAGAAGCGGAAACTGCTGCCATGATGAATTTTGTTCGCGAACACAATTTCAATTTATCGGCAAATTTTCACGGTGGGGCTCAGGTGGTGAACTATCCATGGGATAACGGGGCTCCCAGTGGAACTTATTCTGCCTGCCCAGACGATAGCTGGTTTATAGATGTCTCCATGGTTTATGCCAGCACCAATCCTGATATGTTAAATGGAGGCTTCCCCAATGGGATTACCAACGGATGCGACTGGTATGCTATTTATGGGGGGCGACAGGATTGGATTTATTACTGGCATGGTGGCAGAGAGACGACCATCGAATTATGGAACATTAAAAATCCACCCGGCTCAGTTCTCCCTGGACGTTGGGAAAATAACCGTGAATCTTTCCTGGCCTATATGGAGCAGGCGTTTAAAGGGATTCGAGGAATTGTCACCGATTCGCTCACCGGTACACCCCTGGCAGCAAGGATTGATATTGTGGGAATCGATAACGCTCCGGTGTTTACCGACCCGGACGTGGGTGATTATCATCGTCTGTTATTACCGGGTAATTATGATGTGGTGGTATCGGCTGACAGCTATTACACCGATACGCTCTACAATGTACTGGTTACCGACAGTGTTGCCACCCGGTTGGATGTAGCGCTTCTGCCGCTTTCACCCACAGGTATCCAAACAGCATCAGCAGAGCAGTTGAGCCAGCAGGTGTATTTATACTCGAATTATCCCAATCCTTTTAATCCGGTGACCCATCTTTCATTTAGAATACGGCAAAAGGGATGGGTGCGACTGGTGATTTATGATTTGCTGGGTAGAACAGTGAAGGTCCTCCAGGATCAACTCATTTCCCCCGGGGAGTATGAGGTGAGCTGGAATGCAACAAATGATCATGGGGAACCTGTTTCCAGTGGTGTATATATCTATCAATTGAATTTTCAACCCCACACTCAGCCATTGAGTGTTTCAAAACAGGGGAAGATGCTTCTCCTCCGGTGATGGTTTGATCTCAAGGGGAACTCTTAGATGATGTTAGTACAGGACGATTTTTTTCCGCCAGCGAGCATAGGTGGCGTAATCCACATATGACTTCCGTCGGATATAGTCCTGGGTGGTGGGACTGAGGTGGCGAACGTTTTTGATATTCTCAGTCACCCGAAAACTGAAGGCGTCGCTCCCCGCACCGGAACCAAAACTGACCATCAAAATACGGTCTCCAGGACTGGCTTCATCTAAAATAGCTGTCATCCCCAGCAGCGCTGCTCCAGCATAGGTGTTGCCAATTTGGGGAGACAGAAGGCCAGCTTTAATCTGCTGAGGGGTGAACCCCAGCATTTCGGCGGCTTTCCGAGGGAACCGGGCATTGGGCTGGTGAAACACCGCAGCTGAAAAATCGGTGGCCGAAAGCCCCAGCTCATTCATCAAAAAAGTTGCAGCGCTAATAACGTGATGAAAATAAGCCGGTTCTCCGGTAAAACGATTTCCATGTTCCGGATACTTTTGATGAGAGCGCCGGATGAAGTCGGGGGTATCCGTAACAT
>RFIL01000390.1 GCA_003695285.1 Calditrichota bacterium | reverse complement strand
GTTATCGGCAAATTATTTTGCAATGCCACCTGAGAAATTCCTGTAACTGCACTCCCCGCTACATATTCGAAATGAGGGGTAGCGCCCCGGATAACCGTTCCGATGGCAATCATACCATCGAAATGGGAACGTTGAGCTATGACACTGGCTACCTGAGGAATTTCAAAAGCGCCCGGAACCCAGAACACTTTGATATCCGCTTCATTTACTCCATGCCGGGTCAGGCAATCCAGTGCCCCTTGTAGCAACTGTTGATTCACCAGTTCATTAAATCGCGCCACCACGATGGCTATCTTTAACCCTGTAGCATTCAGGGAGCCGTGGTATTCTTCAACCTCCGCCATCTGCTTCTCCTAATAAAATCAATTTAAAATGACACTACTTTTAAATAAAAGTGATTTATCCGGTATATATCAAAACAAACCCTTTCTGAGACGTCCAATTCTACTGCTGGTCTTTACCGTTTTCCAGCATGGATTTTTCGATAAAGTGCCCCAGTTTTAAACCTTTGGTGAGCAAATAGTGTTTGTTATTGGGATTAGGATGAATAATGATAGGCACTCTCTCCACCACCTCAATTCCGTATTTTTCCAGATCGTTCACTTTGCGGGGATTGTTTGTCATGAGCCGCACTTGCTGAACACCCAGTTCTTTCAACATTTGTGCGGCAAACCAGTATTCTCTTAAATCCGCTTTAAAACCCAGAGCTTCGTTTGCTTCAACCGTATCTTTCCCCTCATCCTGAAGTTTATACGCCAAAATTTTATTGGCCAAACCAATGCCTCTTCCTTCCTGTTTTAGATATAACACAGCGCCTCTCCCGACCTTGTTGATCTGTTGTAAAGCGTGATGGAGTTGATCTCCGCAATCACAACGCAAGGAACCAAAGGTATCCCCGGTTAAACATTCCGAATGAACCCGAATAAGCACCGGTTCCTCACCTCTCAAATCTCCTTTTACCAGCGCCAGATGATGTTCCTGAGAATTAAACCGGTTCTGGAAAAGATAAAGCTGGAAATCTCCGTAAGCTGTGGGAAGTTGGACATCGGTTACTTTTTCGATTAATGTTTCCTTCTGACATCGGAATCGGATAATATCTGCCACGGTAGCGACCTTCAGATTAAATTCCTCGGCCAGCTTTAGCAAGGATGGCAATTTGGCCATGGTACCATTTTCGTCAACGATTTCACACAACACCCCGGCGGGTGCTATTCCTGCAATTCGGGCTAAGTCCACCACGGCCTCTGTATGCCCCGGACGCATGATCACACCTCCCGGATGAGCGATCAGGGGAAACACATGACCGGGACGTGCCAGATCTTCCGGTCGGGTATTGGAATCCACCAGCGCTTTCACGGTCTCCGCCCGATCATAGGCAGAAATACCGGTCGTTACTCCATGGATGACATCCACGCTTTCTGTAAAAGCAGTGTTTAGCAGGGCAGTGTTTCTGGCGACCATGGGCCGTAATTTCAACTCCTGAGCCCGTTCCTCGGTTAGCGCCACACAAACCAATCCTTTCCCATGGGTAATCATAAAATTGATTTTCTCCGGGGTCACATGTTCTGCGGCCAGAACAAGGTCTCCCTCATCCTCCCTTTCTTCATCATCTATTAATATCAACATCTCTCCATTACGAAATGCCTCGATGGCTTCCTCCACGGAAACCATATACTTTTCCTTCAATTCCTGTAATTCAGTGGGAACTGCTTTCATGATAAACCTCACCTAACTTAAATTTTTCTGGTAATAAATTTTCAATATATTTGGCTATTAAATCGACCTCTATGTTAACCGGATCTTCCGGTTTCTTAAATTGCAGACTGGTAACTCGAGCCGTATGGGGGATGATATTAATCCCCACCACGTTATTCTTCAGGGTTGCTACTGTCAAACTGATACCATTGATGGCAATGGAACCTTCCAGGATGATATATTTCATCAGATGCGCAGGTATTTCCACTTCCAGGAGGTAATTCTCACCCCGTTTCATCCATTTCAAGATTTTTCCAGTGGCATTGACATGTCCCTGAACAAAATGCCCGCCCAGTCGAGCTTCTACTTTCAAAGGGCGTTCCAGATTCACCCAATCCCCTTGTTGATAACTCCCGAGAGCTGTTTTTTCCAGGGTCTCACCAACTGCCTCAACAGTGAATGTCTCTTTGGTCACTTCCACCGCTGTTAAACAGACTCCATCCACACTTATGGAATCACCAACCGCCAAATCTGAAAGTACCTCTTCTGCGGCAATGGTGAAGCGGATTCCCCCATCCATGGGAGCCAGTCGCACAATTTGTCCAATTTCTTCAATTATTCCTGTGAACATGCTAACATCTCCTTTAATCTCCCTAAAAATTCAAGGTTTGAATAGCCCTGAATGATAATTTGATCTTCAAGATTGGAAAAAGTTACCTTTTGGAAACGCAAAGCGTCCGAAATTTTTTCAATTCCCAGATTCCCCACAGCCGGAACACCTTTACCGATAATGATCGGAGCCATCATCCAGGTAATTTTATCAAACAACCGACTCCGGATAAATTCGGTAAAAATTTGTTTTCCTCCCTCCACCAGCAGGGAAGTGATTCCCATCCCGCCCAGTACCTTTAACATCTCTGAAAATTCAATATCT
>RFIL01000389.1 GCA_003695285.1 Calditrichota bacterium | reverse complement strand
CCAATATCAGGATGCCAGGAGAGATCCGGTCCATTGAAGGTATAGGAAGGAAAGGGCGAATAGGGTAATTGGATATACCATTCGGGATGTTCCATCACCCATCGAGCATCAATTCCAGTATGATTGGGCACCATATCACATGCCAGACGGATACCCCTTTTCCAGCATCGCTCTTTTAAATTCTGGTATCCAGGCTCTCCCCCCAGATCCTCCGCAATCTGATAGTCAAACAATGAATAAGCGGATGATTCAGCCTCCGGGTTTCCACAGAGCTGTTTAATGCGTTTGGAAGCCTTGCTTCGTTCCCAGATGCCGATTAACCATAAACCGGTGAACCCCCAGTTCTTCAGTAAATCGAGTTCCTCATCAGGTATCTGGTCCAGTCGGGTAATGGAGCGTTGATATTTTTTGGAGAGCTGATCTAACCACACCAGGGTGCTTTTAGCGATTAACACCAGGTTGGGCATCCAGTCCAGGTCCGGGCTGTATTGTTCAATGTCCTCTTCCAGGGGAAGGTAATCCGGCACCTCTGTGGGAGCGGGACCTGCCCCCGGATGAAATCGAAGTTTTTCTTCTTCAATAATATAATCCAGCCCCCTCAGAAGGCGGGTACCTGTATCGGTAGAGGAGGGCAACCCCGGCAAACCATACCGTTCTAATTCTTTGATTCGTTCAATGTCAATAGTGAGGAGATGGGAAAGATATGCTCCCCATTCTTGCTGGATATATTTAAGTTGTTCGGCTATGGAATCCGGCGCTTCATCAATTGGTTTACGAATGAATTTAAAAAGAGGTGTGGGTTCCATGTAAGAAATAAGCGCCACCGGCGGTTGTTGATTAAAGAACTCTTCCAACTCAGTAATGATCTGAGGATAGGGGGTCGTGTTTTGCAAAACGCTATCGTCAAACAGCTCTTCATATTTCTGGAATGCCGGATTTTGATTGGCCAGCCATAGCAGAATCAGTTCTTCCAGAACAATCTGCTCGTTAGGTGTGCCCTCGCTGACTTCATCGAGATACTCCTCCGGAGTTCGCTTTCCCAGATAGACGTCCGAAGGAGGAAAGAATTCCAGGAAGGTCAGCAAAGTATGGCGAAGTTGGGAAGGGAATTGCTCCTGGAGAAACTGGTGAGCTTCTTGAAAGACAGTGGGGGCTATTTCCTGACGGTAGTAGGCCAGAATGGCGTGAATGATTTCATCGATGAGCCCCATTGCATTGATTTCTGCGGCACTGGCCGCTTCTTCCGGATGATGTAGCACATCTCGAACAGCATTAATCTTTTCAGCAAACAATCTGGCTGCATAAAAATTGGCAAAAATGACATTTCCAGTGCTGGTAAAAAAAAATTCCTCAAACTGATATTTATCTCGTGATTGCCTGGAGACATGAAATTCTACTCTCCTGATAGATGGAGAGCTCAGAGTGTAAGGTATGTATTTAAAACTTAACCAATAAAATTGCGGATATCTTTTTTTCATGCGTTCCTTTGACAATTCGAAAAGTGTTTTATAATTTAATATGAAACGGTAAAGCCACAGTTATTGACAAGAGTTAAAATGAGATAGGCTCCTCCGAGTGTATGAATACAGATTAACTTTTGGATTCACCAATAAATGTCGATAACTGTTTAGTTGGCGGGAAAAGTTATAAAACCTTAACGACTCATTCAAGGAAAAAGGGGAGAAAAACATTAGCCATAGTTGAAATTTCTAATGAATGGCCATTTAAAAACCGGTTTTGGTTGAAAGTAGATGGTCAAGAAGCTTATAAGGCAACTCTGGGGTAGCGCAAAAGCAGCAATATAAGTTCGGAAAATAATTTTCTGGAGGTATCATGTCACCAGATGAACTGGCTAAAATGTTTCAATACAATTATTATTGCCTGATGAAAAATCTGGACGGAATTAGTGAAGAGGAAAGTTTTTTTCAACCAGTTCCCGGCGGAAATTGTCTCAATTGGGTAACCGGCCATATTCTGGCAACCCGAAACTTAATTTTTTTCTGTTTAAATAAGGAACCGGTTCTGGAGGAGTCATTAGCGAGCCGCTATAAACGAGGTTCAGAACCGATTACTGAGCCGCAACAGGGACTTCCATGGGATGACTTACTGAATCTTTTAGAAAATTCCCAGGAACAATTATTAACCACCATCAAAAATCTGTCACCTCAGGATTTGAGGCGAAGGGAATTGGATGATCAGGAAACACTTGCCGAAAAGCTCATCGGGTTACACTTCCATGAAGCATATCATGTGGGTCAGACGGGAATATTGAGAAGGTTGTTAGGTAAAGAAGGGGCGATTCATTAAATTCAAGGTGCTGGTGTTTGGAATGGTTTCTTGTTTCAACGCAATACCGGTACATTATCAGGAGTCACATATTTATGAGAGCACATTATATTCTTGAGACATGTTTGTACGGAACAGACCTGCAGTCAATGGAAAAATTTTATAAAGAGGTTTTAGGTCTTCAGCTCGTTTCCAAATCAGAGGGGCGTCATGTTTTTTTCCGATGTGGCAATAGCATGGTTCTTTTATTCAATCCGGAAGAAACACAACGGGCAGACCAGGATGTTCCACCTCATGGATATACAGGCAAGGGGCATCTGGCTTTTGGGGTTCCTTTAAAGGAATTAGCGCAATGGGTAGAACATCTGGAAAGAAATCATGTGTCCATCGAAGCGAGAGTGGAATGGCCTTCCGGTGGGTCTTCTTTGTATTTTCGAGATCCAGCCGGTAATAGTGTGGAAATTACCACTCCCCAAATTTGGGGAATTTCTGAAAAAGTGCTTTCCGGATAAACTGGGAGAGATATTGGGGCGATTATAAATTACTACTTGGAGGGGTGCCTTTCGAGATTTAAATTTTGCCCACATTGCCGAGAAGAGATTCCTTCAGCGGCATTTCTTTGAAAAAGATTGAAAATTAATTTGAACACACTGGTACATTTTATCCCGGAGGTTTTTTATGAAAAGAAATTTTTTGTTTACTTCAGAGTCCGTCTCTGCCGGTCATCCTGATAAGATTTGTGATTCGGTTTCCGATACCATAGTAGATGCAATTTATCAATTGAGTGGTGATGTGTCTCGCAATCGAGCCGCCATTGAAACGCTGGTTACCGAGAATCTAACCGTTCTGGCGGGAGAAGTTTCCATCCCGGAGGATCAATCCATACCCTATGAAGAATTAGCCCGGAAAACCATTGCGGAAATCGGTTACACAGACCCAACTCTCAAATTTGATCATCAATGTGAAATTATCAATCGAATCCATAAACAATCCCCGGAGATAGCTGTTGGAGTTGATAAGGGGGGTGCCGGTGATCAGGGGATGATGTTTGGTTTTGCCACTAACGAGACCAAAGAATATATGCCTTTCCCGATTATCATGGCGCATCGTTTGGTGGAGGCTATTGATACGGCACGAACAACCGGAAAAATATCTTTTCTCCGCCCTGATGGTAAATCCCAGGTGACGGTGCGATATGAAGATTGGAAACCGGTAGCCATTGACAAAATTGTCTTAGCAGTTCCCCACCATCCTGAAGTCTCTGTTGATACAGTAAAAGAAACAGTGTATGAAGAAATTGTCGTTCCTCTAATTAACCAATATGGAATCCCGTTTGAACGGTCACCAGAAAGTTATATTTTAAATGGAACAGGAGTCTGGACGATTGGTGGCCCTTATTCCGACACCGGGTTAACGGGGCGAAAAATTATTGTTGATACCTATGGTGGGATGGCCCGTCATGGAGGAGGAGCTTTTTCTGGAAAAGATCCCACGAAAGTGGATCGATCCGGAGCCTATATTTCCCGATATGTTGCTAAGAATCTGGTGGCTGCCGGGGTGGCGGATCGACTGGAAATTCAAATTGCTTATGTCATCGGTCATGCCGAACCGGTTTCAATAATGATTGAAACTTTTGGTACCGGTAAAATTGAAAAGGAAAAAATTGTCAAAATTGTGGAGCAGGTTTTTGACTTACGCCCCCGAAGTATTATTCAGCAACTGGATTTATTGAAACCCCGTTATCGAAAAACTGCCGCCTACGGGCATTTCGGAAGAGAGGATGAAAATTTCACCTGGGAAAAGCTCGATAGGGTGGAGGAAATTCGAGCTCTCATTTAAGGCTGTATTGTTAAAACTTTTTCGGGGCTGTTTAAAAAGGTAATACTCTCATTCTGAGCGGAGCGAAGAATCTCCCGTTATGTGTATAATTCATGAAATTCTTCGTCAGTTCGTTCCTCAGAATGGCAAAAAAATCAGGCTTTTTAGACAGCCCCGATTTTTTCTACTAGGAAAGGTTTCGTTTCAGGGAATGTACACTAAATTTGTTCTCCTGCTTTTGGGTAGGGTGGAATCAACGAATAATTTCCCTACCGGCTTCTTCCCAGGCGAGATATCCCCCCGTTAATTGAATGGCATTTTTACCCACTGCTTTTAACAAGCTCACCGCATAGGCTGAACGTCCTTCAGTTCGGCAATGTACAAAAATAGGCTCCTGATCCGGTAGTTCCTCTATCCGCTCGGCAAGTTGCGTGTGGGGGATGTGAATAGCATCCGGTAAATGACCTTCCATAAACTCATCGCTGCGTCTAACATCCAGGAGCATCCCAGATGTCCCCGAGGAATGTTTCGAAAATTGGGTAATCGGCAGTGTGGTCACCTGTTCGTAATGGCCACCATCCTGAAAATACTGTTGTAACTGTTGGGGAGTTGCGAATCCGACAATGTTGTCATATCCTATTCGAATCAAATCGGTGATAGTTTCCTGGAGATGAGCTGGCTCTATTATCAGAAATATGGGGCTTCCAGGGTCTAATACAAAGGATCCCACCACAGTGGGAAATGAGGGCTTGAGAGGGGTATGTAATGCACCGGGAAGATAAGCTTTTTGAAAATCAGCCCAGTCACGGGTATCGAGGATAATTCCCGGGGATGATAGGTGATTTATCAGGGTTGGGATGTCCACCTGTTCCGGCGAAGGGAATTTTACCAACAAAGGAGGCCCCTCACGATTAAGGCGTTTCATTCGTTTAAAGTAAGGAGGTGCATCCGGTATCCCCATCAACATGTTTTTGGAAAATAAAGATGGTTTTTCGAGGGATAGGACTGCGGAGTTGTACCGTTTCTCATAGCCCACCGTGGAGAATGGAATGGCTCGAGGAACTTTGGCATCAATGCTACCGGCGCCATGTGCGGGCCATACCTGTAAAAAATCTGGCAATTCGAGGAATCGTTGGAGGGAGTCAAACATCTGTTGGGCATACATCTCGGCAATCGATTGATCCTGAAGTTCCCGATCAGCTAAAATGGGGCGTCCAACATCCCCAGCGAGAACAAAATCGCCGGTGAGAATCCCTATGGGATCAAGGGCACCATTACCGGTATCCTTTACCAGAAAACTGAGGTGTTCCGGAGAATGTCCCGGGGTATGCAAAACTGTAAATTCAATTGTGCCGATGGAGAAAATATCACCATCGTCAAGTAACTGATATCGGTAACTTCCACCATGTTGGTTTTGATTTAACCAGAGATAATCTTCATCAAAACCACCTGCTTCGGAGAGATACAAGGTTGCACCGGTTTTTTCCGCCAGTTCCCTGCTTCCAGAAAGGAAATCGGCATGGATATGGGTTTCAGCGATTCCAACAATTTCCATCGACTTCTCTTCGGCAATTCGAATATATTTCTCTACATCCCGAAGAGGATCAACAACGATGGCTTCTCCAGTATGTTCACATCCGAGAAAGTAAGAAGATTGTGCTAATTTTTCATCATATAGCCACCGAAAAAACATAATACTCCTTTCAATTCTGAGGTTTTGTAGGTGCAAAT
>RFIL01000388.1 GCA_003695285.1 Calditrichota bacterium | reverse complement strand
GACTTATGTGGTTCTAGCGCCTGAACATCCACTGGTAGAAAAAATCACCCAACCGGAATATGAGAAAGACGTAAAAAATTATGTTGAAAAAGTAAAATTCGAATCCGAGCTGGAAAGAACCTCTTTACAAAAGGAAAAAACAGGAGTTTTTACCGGTGCCTATGCCATAAATCCTGTGAATAACGAAAAAGTTCCCATTTGGATTGCCGATTATGTGCTGGTTACTTACGGTACCGGTGCAGTTATGGCCGTGCCCGGACATGATGAGCGGGATTTTGAATTTGCCAAAAAATTTAACCTGCCTATCAGAAAAGTCATTTTGCAGCCGGGAACCAAAGAAGAAGATCCACTTGAGGAGGCTTATACAGAACCCGGCATTATGATTAATTCCGGGCCATTTAATGGAACTCCATCTGAAGAAGGAATTCAGAAGGTCATTGCTTATCTGGAAGAAAACGGGTGGGGGAGAGGTACAATCCAGTACCGATTGAGAGACTGGCTGGTCTCCCGTCAGCGATACTGGGGAGCACCCATCCCGATTATTCATTGTCCGGATTGCGGTGAAGTACCAGTTCCGGAAGACCAGTTACCTGTCGAACTACCTTATGATGTGGATTTTAAACCTACGGGTGAATCTCCCTTAAAATATCATGAAGGGTTTTTGAATGCAACCTGTCCCCAGTGCGGCAAACCCGCGAAGAGAGAAGCCGATACCATGGATACATTCGTGTGTTCTTCATGGTATTTCCTGAGATATCCCAATCCCAAACTGGAAGATCGCCCGTTTGACTCTGACCTGGTGAATAAATGGCTTCCTGTTGACATGTATGTCGGTGGTGCTGAACATGCTACCATGCATTTGCTGTATGCCAGATTTGTCAATATGGTCCTCCATGATATGGGTTACCTTAATTTTGAAGAACCTTTTGCAGCGTTAAGACATCAGGGTATTATCAAAGGGCCTGATGGCCAGAAAATGTCAAAATCTCTGGGTAATGTCATTAATCCTGAGGATTATCTGGAAAAATACGGTTCAGATGCTTTTCGTACCTATCTGATGTTTGGATTTGATTATGCCGCCGGTGGTCCCTGGGATGAGTCAGGAATGGCGGCTGTAGATCGTTTCCTGAATCGAATCTGGCGTCTCTTTGAAGTCAATAAATGGGTATTTGAAGATCAGGAAGCCGGCTCAGGAAGTATGGGTGAACCGGAAAAGTCACTGCTGAGAGTCCTGCATCATACAATCAAACGTGCAACCGAGGACCTGGAACGATTCCACTTCAATACCGCTATAGCCAGATTGATGGAATTGGTAAATGAATTATACCGTTATACGACGGATAAACCCAATGAAGTACTCAATAAAGAGTTACTCAAAGATACTCTGGAAAAACTGAATATTCTGATTGCGCCGTTTGCACCTCATCTCGGCGAAGAATTGTGGGCTCAAACCGGACATGAATTCAGCGTATTCAATCAAAGCTGGCCCCAATATGATGAAAAGTATTTAATTGAAGAAGAAGTTGAATTGGCTGTACAAATTAATGGTAAAATCAGGGCTAAAATTGTGGTCCCTGCCACAGCGTCTGAAGATGAAATTAAAAAGATAGCCATGGAACATGATCGGGTAAAGGAATTTACCGATGGAAAAACCATTATAAAAATGATTGTTGTTCCCAAACGGCTTGTCAACATTGTTGTTAAATAAATCGACGGGCTTGATTTTTCAAGCCCTTTTTTTTATTATTGAGAAGCAGGAGGTACATAGATGAATCTTCATTGGATTCTGTTCGATCTGGGTGGTGTGCTGTATGATATTGACGTTCAGCAACCCATACAAATGTTAAAATCTCTAAGCCGGGCGGATCTGGATGGCCAGACTGAAGATTTCCTCTATCAGGAACATGTTCAGTTTATGAAAGGGAAATATTCTCCGGAGGAATTCTTTGCACGCCTGAAAAACACATTAAACATTTCGCTGGGCATAGAGGAAATACAGCAAATATGGGATAAAATTATTCTCAATTTCAGGAACGAATTCAAACCGGTATTAGCCGGACTGAAATTGCATTACAATCTTGCCCTTGTCTCAAATACGGATCCTTCCCATATAAAAAAAATATTGGCACAGGTCCCCGAATTTCCTTATTTTTTTAATAGGATATTTTTATCTTATGAAATGAAAAAGGTAAAACCTTCGCATGAATTTTTTATAACCGTTCTCAAGGAAATTCAAGCGGATCCTGCTCAATGCCTTTTCCTGGATGATTCCGAGGAAAATGTGGAAGCTGCGCAGCTGGTTGGAATTCATGGAGAGAGGGTAACATCCTATTCAGATGTAATCGCTGTTTTTAAATATTACGGCATTCAAACCAATTTTTAAGGAGAAATGTATGGGAAAAAAAAGAGTTTTAATAGTCGATGATGAAGAAGATTTGACGTGGACGCTAAATAAAAAATTATCTAAAGATAAAGATAAATTTGATGTACTGTTGGCTTCCAATGGACGGGAAGCCCTTGAATTGCTTTCACAATTGCCTATTGATGTGGTGGTATCAGATATTAAGATGCCGGAGATTAACGGTCTGGACTTGCTTCTGGAGATTAAAAAACGGTATCCGTCTACGAAGGTCATTATTATGACAGCATATGGTTCGCCGGAGGTACGATCAAAGGCGATCCAGGGAGGGTGTTTGTATTATATCGAAAAACCATTCGAAATTAACGAACTCCGTTCGATGATTCTGGATGCCCTGAATGAAAAGGAAGGCTTTAAAGGCACAGTCTCCGATTTCCAATTGCCGGATATCATCCAGTTGAACTGTCTCGGACGCCTGACCTCCGCTCTGATTATCCGTCACGAGGGGGAAGAAGGAACCATCTATTTTAAGAATGGGGAAATTGTCCATGCTGAAACCCGTGATCATGAGGGTGAAGAAGCATTCTATCAGATCATGGCCTGGAAAGGCGGCGAATTTTCAGTTAAAAGGATGATGAAACCCCCCAAAGAGACTATTTTTAAAAGCTGGCAAAATCTTTTACTGGAAGGACTCCGACTGGCAGATGAAGCCAGCAATCTGGCTGTAGAAGAACGGGAAAATGAGAAAAAGAAAAGAATTATAATGGCCCAGAATGAATTGGATAAATTGTTGAAAATTAAGGGTACAATTGGTGTATTCCTCTTCACCCGGGGCGGATTTCCGATTACCTATTCATTGAAGGAAGAGAAATTTGGGATTTCTGTAGACGATATGGGAAGCAAATCTGAAGAGTTGATCCGTAAATCAGAAGAAATAATAAAAGAATTGGACCCGGGCGAAACAATTAATTTGTTATTTTCCTTCAAAAAGAAATTGATAATCGTTACTGTTTTATCCAATCAAACGGACTATATTACGGTGATTGCAGATTCTTCGGTCAATGAGGCCCGTCTGCGGATGGAATTACGAAAGACCATTGAGGCACTGGAGAAGATTTTTAAAGAATAGGAGGCGTAAATGGAATTAGCAAAAATTTTTGATTATGTGGATTCTTTACGGAAAG
>RFIL01000387.1 GCA_003695285.1 Calditrichota bacterium | reverse complement strand
GCCCAGTGGGGTGATGAAGGTAAAGGTAAAATAGTAGACCTGTTAAGTGAGAACTATGCGATTACCGCTCGCTATCAGGGTGGAGCGAATGCCGGGCATACGGTTGTCATTGGAGATGAACAGTATATCCTTCACTTGATACCGAGTGGTATCTTACATCCCGGGGTGGAATGTGTTATTGGCAATGGTGTGGTCATCGATCCGGTTGCCTTGTTGGATGAAATTCGGTTGTTGGAAAGTAAGAACATCCGGGTTGAGGGACGCTTATGGATCAGTCAGAAAGCCCATTTGATAATGCCCTATCATAAATTATTGGATACTGCCAGCGAAGAAAAACAGGGTTCCGAAAAAATTGGGACGACCGGGAGAGGCATTGGCCCTGCATATGTTGATAAAGCCAATCGCAAGGGGATACGTATTGTGGATTTGCTGGATCGGGAATTGTTTGAGAAAAAACTTCGTCAGAATCTTCAGGAGAAAAATGAACTACTGGAAAAAATTTATGGCAAAGTACCTCTGGATATGGATTCCATTATCAATGAGTATCTGGAGTTTGACAAATTGATTGATCCCTATATCAAAGATGTCTCCGTATTCTTAAACCAGGCGATTGCCAATGGAAAATCTGTGTTGTTAGAAGGTGCTCAGGGTACTTTGCTGGACGTGGATCATGGTACCTATCCTTATGTTACTTCATCTAATCCGGTAAGTGGAGGCGCCTGTATTGGGGTGGGAATTGGGCCGACCAAAATTACTGAGGTGATCGGGGTGTTAAAGTCTTATACAACCAGAGTGGGTGAGGGGCCTTTTCCCACGGAGTTGACCGGCGAATTAGGCGAGCGGTTAAGAAAAGCAGGTAATGAATACGGGGCAACCACCGGGCGTCCCCGTCGCTGTGGCTGGTTCGACGCGGTCATCGCACGCTATGCAGTTAGAATTAACGGCATTGACTCTCTGGCAGTGACCAAGCTGGATGTGCTGGATGAGTTTGAAAAAATTTATGTCTGCACCGGGTATCGCTATAATGGAAGAGTATTGTCCGAATTCCCCTCCGATGTAAAAACGCTAACAAAATGTGAACCGATCTATGAAGAATTTCCAGGATGGCAACAACCTACCAGTGAAGCAAAATCCTGGGATGAGCTTCCCACCGTTGCCAGAAATTATTTGGAATATCTGGAAAGTCTGACCGGTGCACCCATTAAAATTGTCTCTGTGGGTTCCCGTCGAAGTCAAACCATCTTTCGTCATTGATGGGTGGGGTAGTATGTGTTGACAATCATCATGTAAGGGATGTCCTTATCCCTCCTTACGAGGCATCCTGATATTTCCTTCTGTTTTTAAGAATCTTCTACAGTTCAATTCGGGATTGGGGAATAGTTGTGAATTTTCTTTATTTTTTAATCCATTCCATGTAATTTGTATCTCTCGGGATTAATGGACTTAAATCAGAATATTTAACTCCTGCAATTAAAGACAAATGAACCCTCGGTATGAAAAGCCTATTCACTAAAGCTCTGGAATTATTGGAATCCCGACAATCTTTTGTCATTGCCACCGTTGTCAGGACGAAAGGCTCCACTCCTCAAAAGCCGGGAGCTCGAATGATTATCACGGCTGAGGACACAACCTTTGGTACTTTGGGGGGAGGCTGTGTTGAGGGGGATATTTTCTACCTCGCCAGACAATTGTTGAAAGATGGGAAGCCCCACCTCTACCGAAAATATACCCTGACTGAAGAGATGGCAGCGCGCGATGGGCTGGTCTGTGGGGGAACAATGTATTTTTTCCTGGAAAATATTCAGGATAGAGAAAGATATGAGCCTCTTTTCCAGCGAATCTGTAATGCTCTGGAGGGAAGAGATACATTCGCTCTGGCGCTCTATCTAAACCCGGCTCACCTGGCCGGTCAATGGATTGTGATTGAAGATGATGGAACCTTAAGCGCTCCCCATGGCGATGAGGCGATAGATTCCCAATTACAACACATTGGCCTCAGAATGATGATGCAGGGGGAAAATACGTTCCTTTCCTTCCCCAATGATGTGGAAATTTTTCTGGAAGGATTTTCCGCTCCACCCCAATTGGTTTTATTGGGGGGAGGGCATGTCGGTAAAGCGGTTTCCGAATTGGCTGCCCGGGTTGGGTTTCGAATTGTTGTAATTGATGACCGGGAAGAATATGCCAATTGCCAGCGATTTCCCGAAGCAGAGGAAACAATTGTAGCGGATTTTTCTGAGGGATTGCGAAAGGTGAATCTGAGTCCCAATTCATTTGTATTAATCGCTACCCGGGGACACCGTTTTGATGATCTCGCTACCCGGGCTGCTATTGAAACTTCAGCGAGATATATCGGATTGCTGGGAAGTAAGCGCAAAATTGTGATGATTTATCGGAACTTACTTCAGGAAGGGGTAAGTGAAAAAGAGTTGCAGCGTATCCATGCTCCGGTAGGGTTGGATATTGGCGCCCTTTCCCCGGAAGAGATTGCCATCAGCATTGTTGGCGAGTTAATCGCCGTGCGACGGGGTAAAACTGGTGGTTTCATGAAATTGGCTCCGGAACAAATCCTCTCCCTGGAAAAAAAATCGTTTTTACGTCCGGATACGTTCAGTAAAAAGGGATAAGCCTGCGCTTTACACCAGGAAGGAGTTTCTATGAATTTATTGATTCACAATGCGACCATCTTTACCAATGATGATGACAATACCATCCTCCAGGATGTCTCCCTGGTGATTGAAGGGAATCGAATTATTGAAGTAGGTCCCCGGCTGGAGTTGGTGGAACGATATCGCGATTACCGACGCATTAATGCCGCCGGAAAGCTGGTCATGCCCGGGTTAATCAACACCCATAACCATTTCTATAGCACCTTTGCTCGGGGTCTTTCTCTTCCAGTCACTCCCCGCAACTTTCATGAAATTTTAAAATTCCTCTGGTGGAAGCTGGATAAAGCGCTGGATCTGGAGGCCGTGTATTACAGTGCACTGGTGATGGCCCTGGGCGCTGTCAAGGGTGGGGTAACGGCCGTTATTGATCATCATGCCAGCCCCAATGCTGTAGAGGGGAGTCTGGATCAAATTGAGGAGGCATTATCTCTAGTGGGCCTTCGGGGTATTTTATGTTATGAAATTTCTGATCGCGATGGTATTGAGGTGCGTAAGGAGGGACTGCTGGAAAATGAAAGATTTGCCAGGAAGTGTGAACTCGAACGTCAGGAGGATCCGGATTATCCCTTTGATGCGATGGTTGGATTGCATGCTTCCTTTACCCTGGAGGATGAAACCCTGGAACTGGCAGCCGAGTTAAGCAATACCCTGGGGAAAGGGTGTCATATCCATTTGCTGGAGGATCAGGTTGATCAACGAATTACCCGTGAAAAATATGAATATGGGGTGGTCGCGCGGTTGCTCAAATTTGGCATTTTAGGAGAAAAAAGTTTAACAGCTCATGGCATTTATCTCAACGAACAGGGAATGGGGATTCTGGCGGATACCGGAACCATGCTGGCTCATAATCCGAGATCAAACATGAATAATGCAGTGGGCAGGGCTGATATTTTTGCCATGCTGGATCAGGGGATTCTGGTGGGATTGGGCAGTGATGGGATGTCCGGTTCCATTACTCCCGATATCCTGACCGCCTATTTGCTTCACAAACATGACCTGAAGAATCCCAATGTCGGTTGGAGCGAGATTGAAGAGCTGGCATTAAAAAACAACCCGGAAATTTTTCTAAGAATTAGTGGGCAGAAGGTGGGCAAAATTATCCCCGGATATCTGGCCGATGTGATCATTGTGGATTACTACCCCCCAACCCCAATGACCTCTGAAAATTTCTGGGGACATGTGCTGTTTGGCATTCTGGAAGCCCCGGTGGATACCTCCATTATCAATGGTCGGTTAGTGATGGAAAATAAAATTTTCCCGGATATAGATGAAGAAGAGATTGCAGCAGAGGCACACATGGTGGCGCAAGAGGTATGGCGACGCTTCTATGAAAATAGTTGAGTATGAGATTTTACCTAT
>RFIL01000386.1 GCA_003695285.1 Calditrichota bacterium | reverse complement strand
TGTATTCGAAAGCGGGACTGGAAGGGGGTAGCCAGTGTAACTCCATCCATCCCCTGAAGATTTTCGGTCAAGGTAAGATAGATGGTTTCACCATTTACAAATGCCGGTACCGATTGTATGAAAAGGGTGTTGGTGGTATCGTTAAATTGAAAGGTGAATTGGTAATATCCATGAAGTTGGCCACGGAGCGTGATCCCATCGGGTAAAATTGTATTAAGATTGAGAGGGCGGTCAAACTGAACGGAAATTGTATCAAACGGTTGCACTGCCGGTGAAGATGGTAACGGATTCACCTCCAGAATCTGGAGCTGTGCATTCACTTCGCTGGCCGCAAAGATAACGAGGCAAAGTGTTATAACCCCAGTGGCAAAAAGCTTCTGAAAGATTTTTACAAAACTTACATTCATTCCTGGATATGCTCCTGTTGCATTAAATTTTTGGCATTTAGTTCCGTTAGCACATTCGCTTCTACAGGCTAGTGCCATCCGCTTGTGTGTTACAATAAAATGGAAAAACTGCAGGTAAAACAGCGTGCTTTCCTGAACCCCTCTTTCTGGGAAAAAACGGCTGTTAAAAATACAACCCGACTATAAAGGCTAATTTTTCATCTCCATTTGAATATCACGTATTTGCTGAGCGATTTTATTTACCTGTTTTTTATCTCCGGTGGCGGCATAGGCAATCTGTAGAAGTTGTAGTGCATAAATCGCCTGGGAATCTAATTTTAGAATTTCATTCGCCGTCTGCTTCAATTGTTGATAGTCTTCCATCATTAACTGGCATTGAGCCAGTGCACGCAGTGAAGAAAGGGAATCTGCTCCCATCCTCATCGCCCGTTGAATAAATTCGATAGCCTGTTGATAATCCCCTTTCCGATAAAGGAGGGCTGCCAGCGCCAGAACATCCTGTTCTTCCCGACTGTGCGTTAGTAATCGTTGGTAAGCTTGTAAGGCAAAGTCTAACTGATCGGAACGATCATAGCTATATGCCAGCGAACGTAATGCTTCAATATCCTCGGGTACCAATGATAATAATTTTGTTGCCATCCCAACAGTTTCCTCATATTGTCCCCTCAAAAAATAGATTCTCATCAGATATCGCATGGATATAGTATCCTGTGCGTTGATGTTCAGTACCTGCTGAAATTCCTCGATGGAGTTGGTCGTATCCTTCATTGCCCAGGCAGCTTCGCCTTTCAGCCGGTGCGACAGAGCGCGATCGGGGTAAATGAAAATGGCGTTGGTAAAATAATTACTGGCTTCAGTGTATTTATGTTGTTCCATCTGTTGAATTCCGGTTTGGAGATTTCTTCTCCAGTAACTTTCCATCGCTCTTTCCACATCCTGTTGGTAGCGGATATCCACCTGTTGACATCTCAAAAACGCTTCGCGCATTAACTTCCATTCTCCGATACTGGCGTATAATTCCCCAAGAGTGAACAATGCTCTGGCATCTTGAGGATGAGTTTGCAGATAGGTTTCTACCATCTGGATGGCGGTTGGGGTATCCCCCTCTCGGATGGTCAAATCTATTTTCGACCAGGTAGAAGAGGCACAGTTAAGAAACAGAAGTGTGAACGCCAAAAAAAGGTAATGTTTTATCTTAAGCATAGTAATCCATCTATTTTTCTGGAAGTCAGATGAAGCAACGATCATACCATTGATACTCATAACACATAAAAAGAAGAAAATAATGGGAAATTACCCCGGGGATTTCAGATTCTTTGAGTGGGGCATGTTGCTAATACACTAATTTTAAAGAGATTATCGGAGATGCAAAATTTAACCAAGAAGATACCTGTTGCGAGGGTTCATCTTATGTGGGGTAGGGAGTTTTAAGGGATTCGTCTTCCGGGAGGTGAAAGTTATTCATAGACAGAGCAAAAAATGCACGGTTATTTTTGAGAAAAGTTCACCTGAGTTTCCTAATTCTTTCTGCAGGTACATTTAATGAAATTAAAGTTCAATGCAAAAAATGCTTCCTTTTCCTACGCCCTTACTTTCTGCCCAGACACGGCCTCCATGCAACTCAACTAATTGTTTAACGATTGATAAACCAAGACCGGTTGATGATTCTCCCCCTGTGGGTTGGGCAGATAATCGGGCAAATCGGCCGAACAATTTTTTGAGATCCTCCGAGGTTAATCCGGGCCCTTTATCTTCCACCCTGATGACGACGTTACCTTTAAATTCTTTGCGGTTGGCAACATTCATTACATTAATTCGGATGGGTTTGCGGGGAGGAGAAAATTTAATAGCATTACTGACCAGGTTATTGATGACTTCATACAATCTATCCGGATCACCTTTGACGGTAGTGTTCGGATCAGCAGAAAAGATTAGCCGTTGTTTCTTTTGTTGAGCCAGGGGTTGGTTGGCTTCTATCACCTTTTGGGTCACTTCTGCCAGATCCACTGTTGAGATGTTCAGTTTTAATTTGCCACTCTCGATGGCGGTGGAATCCAGTAAATGACTGATAATTTTCAACATTCGCTCGGTTGCTTCGTGGATTTTTTGACTACTCTTATACACTGGTTCAGGTAATTCCGGAGTATCCTCAATCATCTCCGCGTATCCGGAAATGACCTGAAGAGGATTTTTCAGATCATGAGCGGCGATACTCAAAAATTCCGATTTTAGTCTATTGGCTTCCTGCAGGGAACGATTTAGAGACTCCACCCGCTGATAGGCTTTCTGGAGATCTTCATGCATCTTTCGAATATGTTCTTTCTCCCTAATTTCTTTCACCATATAATTGAAGGCTCGTGCTAACATCCCAATTTCATCACGGGTATGAACCGGGACTTCTACCGAAAAATTTCCCTGGGAGAGCTGCAGAGCGGCCTGAGAAATTTTCTCCACCGGTTGAGT
>RFIL01000385.1 GCA_003695285.1 Calditrichota bacterium | reverse complement strand
GTATATCACAGTCGAGCACCTTGGAATTTTCAGAATACAATTGTTTTTAAGAGAATGACATCTACAAAAAAAAGATTTTCACAAAAACTTTTGATAGCGTGGTCCTATTTAAGAGAAATTCACCCCCTCACGATCTTCCATGAACAGGGATTCGAATGCAATTATAAAATTTCTTTAAATTTATGTGAGTTACGTCTGATTGCTCGCTATACAAAAATGCTAATTAATTAAAGTATTTTATTTTTGATGGTAGATGTTCACCAATTTAATCGCGAAGTAAAGATTTTCATTCGGGGGACGTTAACAAATACTCCTTATATCAAAATTGTGGATTAAATGATAAACATTATAAATAAATCAGCAAGCAATCGTGTTCAACAATGGGACAGTTTTATGAGTGGCTTTGATAGTTCTACGGCTAACCTTCTCCTTGACAACATTGAGGGCCCCCATTTATTGCTGGAATTCTTTGCATCCTTTTCAAAACGGATTTTTGAAGCAAAAGATTTCAAAACCATCCTCAATCAATTAGTCGAAGACCTGCGAAAAATTTATCCTCGTCAACAAATCGAATTCATTCTCTGGCAAGATCAGGAAAAATGGATCAAGTTTCAGTATCAAGAAGCTAGTAAAGAACTGCTCCCACAGGAGGACCTCTCCCACCAGAACACCATTTACAATCACGTCATTGAGCAGGAAGAAATTGTATTAACCAATGACTATCCCTCTTATTGTGAGAAACTGGGGCTGGATGATCTCAATCTGCCTGCCCATTCCTGGATTGGCCTTCCTGTCAAAGTCCGGGGGAAGGTTATTGGGGCGTTAATTCTATGGGATGAATCTCATCAGCATTATTTGCATTTACAGGATAAGCACTTTCTCCAGACGGTCATTAATATTCTCAGTTTTGCGGTGGAAAATGTGTATCTGTATGATTACATCATTGAACATCACGAAACCAACACCCCACTACCGGAATCGTTTTTAAAAGTCATCTCCCCTTCCGGAAGCAAACAATTGATAAAAGAGTTGCTGGAATGGATCTGCGTCGATCGGAAATTAGCTTATACCGGTGTGTTCTTAAAAAATGGCAAACAATTTACCTGGAAAAAGATTTATGATGTCTCTTCCGGAAAAACGCCTCAACGGGATACGAATCTGCTGGAATTCTTGAATCAGATTGATCAACATCGATTACTGAATCAACAATACATCTACTGGAATACATCCCAGCCTCCCCTACCCGTTTTGAAAGCTCCCTCGGAACTGTTTCACGATGATAACATTTCCTTTGTGTTGCTGTTACCCTTTACGCTGGAAGACAATCATCAGGGTATCTGGATGGTGCTGGGCGAACATCCTTTGCTGGACCCGGATGGAAAACGAATTCAACTCTATTTCCTTCTTTTGCAAATTATTACACAGTTGTTAAACAAAAATTTGTTAAAACTGAAATTAAGAAAGATGGTGAATCAACCAGTTTCCAGGACATCCAAAGTAACCGATAATTCCGCTCATAAGCTGAACAATATTTTTGGCATCCTTCTGGGTAAACTCCAGCTCCTTCAACTACGGATAAAAGATGAATCCGCTCGCAACGAGCTGGAAGTTCTTATTCAGACTGCTCAACAGGGAATTGACACTGTACGGCGAGTACTGACCCCGCAGGAGCAGAATATTGATAGCGAGTCATTTACAGAGATCAATATCAATCACATTCTGCAAGAAGCCATTAATATCATTCGTCCCCGATTTGATGTTCAGACTGAAACCCGGGGAATACATTATGAACTTCACCTGGAATTAGGGAAAGTTTCACCCTCCAGGGGAAATGCCGAAGAACTGCGGGAAGCTTTTTTGAATCTCTTCACAAATGCTCTGGATGCC
This sequence comes from Calditrichota bacterium, assembly GCA_003695285.1. Classification (GTDB taxonomy): domain Bacteria; phylum Calditrichota; class Calditrichia; order RBG-13-44-9; family J075; genus J075. The sequence goes on along the minus strand of RFIL01000385.1, from coordinate 2,108 downwards.
ATGCCGCGGGGGGGTACTCTCACTGTACAAAGCTTGCAGAAAAACGATACCATCCTCATCTTCATCAAAGACACCGGTATCGGTATCCCCTTTCATCTCCATGAAAAGATTTTTGAACCTGCCTTTACCACCAAGGGAAAAGACGGTAATGGTTTTGGGTTAAGCATCGTGAAGGAAACCATTCAAGAACATGGAGGACAGATTTTTGTGGATTCCGCTCCCCAGAAAGGAGCAATTTTCATGATTGAACTACCCATTGTTCAATCTCCTCCTTTACAGTTGAATCCATATTTAAACGGGTATTCCAATCACCCCCCAATTAGAAGGATATTACTGGTTGAGAGTGAGGACTCAGGGAATCAATCGTTGAAGACCCTGCTCTCAGAGGAAGGATTTACGATAACCGAAGCGCAAACCACTCATGAGGCTCTCTTCAAACTACAGAAATATGGGTGCGAGCTGGTATTATCTGATACCGGAGCACAGGAAAGTAATTCTATTCATCTGGCCAGCATGATAAAACGGATCAAACCCGAAATACCGTTCATTTTGATCTCCAGTGCCAACCAGATTGATGCTTCTCTATTGGATTCCAACACTTCTATTGACGCTATTTTACGAAAACCTCTACAGATAGACGAGCTTCGAACGACACTCCATCGTTTTATTTCTCATAATGGGAATTCCAGATCCAGTAATGGTTCTATTGGATAATCATCCATTCCGCGCTCTTCCGGAGGTTTACTTTTTAATTGCAGGTCTGTTTTTATCCAGCTCTCAAATCTGATTCTATTTCCCTCTCACTGCAAAAAAACCCACCCCCTCCATCAAATTTTATTTTCATATTCCGATAGTTAAAATTCTTACCTAAATTTGCGCTAATTTTAACCATACAGGAAGGGCTTAACCATGAAAGAACATCTCCTCAAAGAACTGATCACTCCTAATGATTCCAAAATTATTTATCTGATTATGGATGGTCTGGGTGGGCTTCCCTTAACACCGGATGGGAAGACCGAATTAGAGACCGCCCGAACCCCTAATCTTGACCGATATGCTCAGGAAGGGATAACCGGTTTACTGGACCCCATGTCACCGGGGATTACTGTGGGAAGCGGGGCGGGACATCTGGCCCTGTTCGGATACGATCCGTCGGAATATATCATCGGGCGGGGGGTGCTCTCCGCTTTGGGTATAGGATTCGATTTAACCTTTCGCGATGTGGCTGCCCGGGTCAATTTTTGTACCGTGGATAATGAAGGTAAGGTGGTGGATCGGCGCGCCGGCAGGATTCCAACCGAGCTCAATAAAGTACTCTGTCAGAAAATTCGGGATAATGTTAAACTGGATGATGGGATTGAATTTTTTATTGAAACCGAATCGGAACATCGGGCTCTGTTAGTCTTGCGGGGAGATGGTCTGGCCGGACATATTAATGATACCGACCCCCAACAGGTAGGTGTGCCTCCCCTTGAACCTCATGGAGAGGATGAAGCCTCTCAACGTACGGTGAAATATGTCAACCAATTTCTTTCCCAGGTAAAAGAAATCCTCAAAGATGAGCATCCGGCCAACATGGTGCTCTTGCGCGGCTTTGCCAAATACAACCCCTTACCCACCATGGAAGAGCGCTACGGATTAAAAACCTGTGCCATAGCCCAGTATCCCATGTATCGGGGACTGGCCAGATTAGTAGGGATGGAAGTATTGCCTCGCCCGGAAACCTACGAAGCCATGTGGCAACAACTCACAGAAAATTATCAAAAGTACGATTTCTTTTTTATCCACTTTAAAAAGACCGATAGCACCGGAGAGGATGGGGATTTCAGTAAGAAAGTTTCGGTAATTGAGCAGATCGATGCCTGGGTAGGGCAGTTAAAATCCTTACACCCGAACGTGGTTGTGGTGACCGGGGACCATTCAACCCCCTCAAAGCTGAGAGAACACAGTTGGCATCCGGTCCCGGTATTGCTTTGGGCAGACACCGTTCGTCCCGACAGGGTCAGTCGGTTTGGGGAACGGGAATGCCTCCAGGGAGAAATCGGAAGGATGTTAACCAAACACCTGATAATTCTGGCTCTGGCACATGCTCAACGGTTGAAAAAATT
>RFIL01000384.1 GCA_003695285.1 Calditrichota bacterium | reverse complement strand
TAATCCAACCAGCAGCTTACACTCAACACCCCATCAGGTGCCAGACGGTTCCACATATCAATGTATGATTCCACTGTCAACAAATATTGCTCCTGTAACGCCCGAAGCCCCACGGTTCCTCCAAAGGCCCCCACTATAGGCACTTCGATGAGATCATAGTGGGTGGTATCCCGCAGAAGAAAGGAACGGGGGGACTGTGAGACGATTGACAGCGAAGGGTGCCACCAGAGTGAATCACAGAGCGGAGCTAATTTCCCACGGAGCAGGCGAACCAATGCGCTATTGGGTTCCACCGCAGTGACCTTCGGAGACCGGAAAACCAAAGCACGTACTATACCGCTTCCTGTGCCCGCCTGTAAAATCAGGGGATTTATCCTGGATGACAATAAATAGGGAAGAGCTTCGGTGGTAAAGTGGAATATATTTCGGCTAACGGGTTGTTTATAGGAAAGCAATGGACCCAATGCTTCACCATTAAGAAATACCATCTCTTCAATGGGTAAGGAATCGGTGAAACTCAGACTCAGTCCAGGAGCATACCGCAATACGGGTGAACTCACCACCTGAATAAAACCATATGGACTGTTTTTTTCATATTGTATCCGGGCATCCGGTAATAATAACGTTTTATGAATCCCTTTAAATTGGGAATAGGATATCGGGGGCACAACCGCTATCCACATTGAAACATATAGAATTCCCAAAAGAAGAAACAGCCATCCTCTTTGAAAATTTTTAGTGATAAATGGAGCACATCCCGCCACACCGATGAGGGCAAGAATTGCCGGGATCTGTTGCGGTAAGAAGATATTCATTATGGGAAGAATAATTAGTCCCCCCACTCCGGAGCCCAGTAAATTTGAAAAATAAAGCTTCCCGATATTTTGGGGAAATTTTGCAAATACCATTCCCAGCGACAATGCGCCCCAGAAAAAGGGAAAGAGATATAACAGATATAATAACCACAGTCGTGGTAGATGACGGGGGCCGGTGAATAGAAGATATGAATCGAACCGCAAAGCAGGCAATTGTGATAAATACACCACCCCTGGGATTGATAAAAGCGATAAAAGGATAAACAATGGAAAGAAAGGATAAAAATGGGATAACAGTTTTTTGCGGTACAGGCTAAGTATTGTCCCGGAAACCCCGAATCCTAACAGAGCAATGGATATAACCATATACGCAAAGTGATGCCACTGGGTAATGGATAGCAGTTGCATTAATGCCACTTGAAAGGCAATCAGGGAAGCTGAGAGGGTAACAATCGCCAGTAGGAGAGGAAATTGATTCCGATATGGAGAGGGTCGTCTCATCACTCCCTCAAATTTTTCATTTACAGCAGTTATTCAACAGCTATCTGAACTAGTGTTACCAGATCCCGGGGAATAGTCGTTTGGAGCGTTGAGCATACTCGGTATAGTGAGGGAATTTCTTTTGCAAAAGGGTTTCTTCATAGCGAATTTTGAAAATCAGGGTGATAAATAACGCCAGCCACAATATTCCTCTCAACCAGGTTGGATAATCCAGCAACAAGGCGCCGGTGAACATGAGTAAGGAGGTATACATTGGATGTCTGATGAATCGATAAGGGCCTCTGGTGTTTAACGTCGCTTTTGGTGAAACCTCCGGAATAACTTTAAAACCCTTTGGATACATCACGATGATAGCCCAAAGCCCCAGGAATAATCCACTGAATTCAATCAGTAGAAACAGTGGGTGATGAGCTAACACCGGTCCGGTAAACAGAAAACATCCCAGAAAAAGAAACTGGCAAAATATCAGTATATATGAAGTGAGAGTGCCTCCACTGAACATCTCCCTCATTTTGATTCCTCTTGTATGGGTTTTCCCAGAAAGCGAATTAGCAATACAATTGCCACAATTCCAAGGGGTAAAACAATCCAGTTACTGATACCGAACCCCACGGGTATATATCCCAGGAGTATCGCCACGGTGGCTGAGCTAAGTGCATAAGGGAGTTGTGTTCGAACATGGTCAATATGATCAGCACCGGAGGCCATGGATGACATAATGGTGGTATCGGAAATAGGCGAGCAGTGGTCTCCGAACGTAGCCCCTGCTAATACGGCTGCCGTGGTGCTTAATAATAACCCCATGGCATGGGTAGCATCGATGGTGGGATCGGTCAGGGGGAATTTATGAGCCAGAGGTAAGGCAATGGGCATCAATATAGCCATGGTTCCCCATGAGGTTCCGGTGGCAAAGGCAATGACTCCGGAGGTGATAAAAGTAATCAGTGGTAACCAGTGTGGGGATAAAAACTTCTGAGTAAGATGGACGACATAATCGGCGGTGAATAAATCTCCACAAATATTTCCGATTGCCCAGGCAGAGGTCAGGATAATGGCGGCCATGACCATTGAACGGATTCCATTGACCCATGCTTCCAACGCTTGTTGAAGCGATAGCAGTCTCTGACTTAAGGCCATAATGATGGCGGTAATGCTTCCGGTGAACGCAGCCCACATCAACACAGCGAAAGAGTCGGATTCACCGATAATGGCACTTACCCGCCTGATGAACGGTAAATCGCCGATGGTCACCCCCCGTTCTGTGGCTTCCCGTGCCAGCTGCGCCATACCCGCATCCCATCCGGTATAAAATAATCCAATACTTACCACCAAAATAACCATCCCCACCGGAATTAAAGCATTATACCATCTTCGTGGGGTGTTCTCATCTGCCAATAATTCCCGGGTACCCAGGTCTGCCAGGGGAACAGCCTCTGCACTGAGTACGGCTCCGGTGGACTGGGTACGTCTTTCCGCCTTCCACATGGGACCAAAATCTCGTAAGAAAACGGCAATCATCAACCCGAAAATCAAGGTATAAATGGGATAAAAATTAAAAGGAATGGTTCGGAGAAAGAGAATATAGGCATTGTCAGTCATTCCCATTTGCAACAGGGCATCATTTATTAAGCTAATTTCATAGCCGATCCAGGTGGAAATGATAGCGATATTGGCAACTGGTGCTGCGGTTGAATCCACCAGATAGGAAAGCTTTTCGCGGGAAATTCGCAATTTGTCCGTTAAAGGACGCATGGTATTCCCCACGATGAGGGTGTTGGCGTAGTCGTCGAAGAAAATTAACACCCCCATCAGCCAGGTAGCAATCTGACCGCCTCGAGAATTTTTGGATAACTTCGATAACTTCTCCACTATCCCCTGAGTTCCCCCGGAGCGGGAAATAACTCCTACCATCCCTCCCAGTACCAGACTGAAAACAAGGATAAAAACATGTTCACGTGAAGCCATAGCATTGACAATGTATTCGTCAAGGGTATGGAGAAAGCCCAGAAATGGATTGTAGTCATAGAGGAACGTAACACCTAACCAGATACCAAAAAATAACGCAACAATCACCTGTCGTGTGATCAGGGCAAGGGTAATTGCAAAAAGAGGGGGTAGAATGCTCACAAAAGCCGGAAGAATACGTATGGATTGCTCTGTTTCATAATCATTCAAGGTGATATGTAACAATTTTTTCCCGCTATGGCTAATTTTTAACCCATCAATAACAATGTTGGGTGGTGTCTTGTCATTGATGGTTATCTCCCCCTCCTTCAGAAGTTCACCGCTGTCTGCTTTTTTTATCTGATAATGAAGAGAATCCCCCTGGTGAGCCATCAAAAATTTAATGGGGAGGTGAATGGTTATTTTAAAAGAGATGTCAGATAGAACAACCCGGGGAGCTTTTACAGCTATATCAGATGTTTCTTGAGCTTTTATCGGGAGTGAACCCATTAACAGAAGAATAACAATGAACAGGAATGCAAAAATTTTAAAAATGCTTGCGTGATTGAAATGTCGTATTGTTTTCCTCTTCTTTGTAGCGCTATCCGGATGATTTTTCATACTGGTCCCTTGAGGTTTATGTTCGTTTTTGGAGTTGGTATAAAGGATCGTAATCCGTTTTTCAAATTATCACAGACAATATAAAGCAGGAGCTTACATCCAACCGATTAAAAATCGATGCGGTGATATCTTTACAAAGCTCATTTTTCAAAAGAAAAAAGATACAAAAGAGGTCTGATAAAGTAAAGAGATTGGGAGTATTTCTCAAAATTTAGGTGATCCTCGGCATTTCAGATTCTTCCGATTATGAAGTCAAGGCAAAAGAAGGGGGCTCTTTCTCAGGGGGACTTTAATTAGTGATTATGAAGAGGAGACTCCGGGGAGTTCTATCCATCGATCTCAATTAACTTCTGAAAAGCGCGTGTTTGGAACGAAAGGAAAGAAAACTTCGGGTCTATAGCGTTCCCGGTTAAGAGTTTAACAATCTGTCAACACTATTCATTAAAAAGGTTCTGAGCATTTCCCGCCGGTAGTTCCGGGAAAAGACATCATTATCCACCGTTTTGCACCCTTTGAGCACCTGGCGGATGAGTTGTTCCCGGTCGGTATCGGCG
>RFIL01000054.1 GCA_003695285.1 Calditrichota bacterium | reverse complement strand
GCGTTAACCATACTATCCCCCTGGACGCGAAGGGTGAAATAATTTCCTTCGGATTTGATCAGTCGGCGGGGGACGGTGATATAATCCTCAATATTTTCCTCAGCAAGAATGGGATAACCGGCAGAGACGCGACCGATGAGGGGCAAGGGAACGGCATCTGCAGGAGGTTGATACCGTTGATCAAGAATCCGAATACTCCTGGCGGTGGTATCCGTTTTTTCAATATAGCCTTTTCGCATTAAAGCTTCGAGATGTCGAACCACACCATGTTTTGAAGCAATGTTCAGGGCATCCGCAATTTCTTGATAACTGGGAGGATATCCATAATTGGCCAGATAATCGGCGATAAAATTCAGAACTTCTTCCTGTCGCTTGGTTAAACCCTTCATAATATTTTCTCCTTTTTTAACAGCCAGATATTTTTACTGAATTTTCTGGCGTATACATAGGTTCACTGCTACTTTACACAAAAATTTTAAAAATGTCAAGAAAAAAATCATAAAAAGATATAACTATGTTCACTAATTCCTCTTAATTCGGGCTCATTTTTCTTCATTCAGGAGGTAAGAATACTTCAAATTCTTATCACTTCCAGACCGAGGTTTTGAATTTTGTTTTTATCCTTGCCTCAAATTTTGTATATATTGATGAGAGTATCATTAGCGGTAAATGAAAAGGATGTATGTAATTTAGAGATGCTTATGGAAGTGATAATCCTTGGAAGCGGAACCTCAATGGGGGTTCCCATGGTAGGGTGTGATTGTCGTGTCTGTCAGTCGGAGAACCCCAAAGATAAAAGGCTTCGAACATCGGCGTTTATACGAGTGGGAGATGTTCAAATATTAATTGATACTTCCATCGATTATCGGCAACAGATGCTACAACATGGAATCAAACGCCTTGATGCGGTGATATATACTCATCATCATGTCGATCATATTTTGGGAATGGATGATTTAAGGAGTTTCAATTTTATCCATCGTTGCAGTATCCCCATTTATGGGAATCGTGAAACCCTCAGCCATATTAAACGAATTTTTAAATATGCCTTTGGCAGTGATGCCAGTGTTTCTGCCGTTCCTCAAATCACCATGAATGAAATCTCCAATCATCCTTTTCAGGTCAAAGGAGTGGAAATAACTCCGATCCCTCTGCTCCATGGCGATTTACCAATTCTTGGATTTCGGATCGGAGATTTTGCTTACTGCACCGATACCAATAAAATACCGGAAAGCTCCTACCCCCTCTTGAAAAATTTAAAGGTGTTAATCTTGGATGCACTACGCTATCAACCTCACCCCACCCATTTTTCGGTTGATGAAGCGGTTCAGGAAGCGTTAAAAATTGGGGCAACAGAAACCTATTTCACCCATATTTCCCATCGAATTCTGCATGATGAAACTGAAAAATCTTTACCCCCCGGCATCCACCTTGCCTACGATGGTTTGAGATTGACCCTGTAAATAATTGGTGTCGCCAGGGGTTATCGGGAGGAGTTACCATCAGGAAAATGTTTTTCATCCGAGGGGTTATAGGGTCCCGGATAATGCCATGGAGGCATAAGTCACCAGGGACTGAGTATCCTCCTGAAAATTTTGTTCATAGCGAAGGAGCTTTCCTTCACCCCGGTCAAAAATATGAAGAAAAGTAAAGATAGCAGAAATGGCATCAACCCGGCGGGGAATTAAATTGGTTTCCATGATATCCCGATACGTTTCCCGGTCAAATCGAGAAAGAACATCAAAAAGTTCATAATCGGCAGCCTGCATCTCTTCACGGTCAGAAATGGTGATGGGAGAACTATCACCAAATTTCGGACCCACATGAGCCAGATCAACGCTCAGGATAATTGCAATCTCCCGGGTTTCTTTCTGGATAGCCTTTCTTAGGCCTTCCAGTTGTGGTTTTATTGAGGGATGAAGTTCCAGTGCTGTTTCATCTTCTTCCAGGAAGGGTTCCAGTGAGCCGCAGAGTACCGGTACAATTTTAAAAGGTTTTTTTATAAGATGCTGGAGGAACAAGAGCTGAAATTCGATGGAGTGCTCGCTGCGATGTATCCATTCATCAGCGGTCAGATCGACGGATGAAGCGTTTTGCCAGCGTTCCAGAAATTCCTGATCCGTTTTAGCTGTTCCCAGAGGCGTCTCGAAATCCTTTGTGGTAGCTGTGAAGAGATTCCTGGAACCCATGTGGGCTACTCCCAGGATGATGACTAATTCCGGTTGGGTACTCTCCAGAAGATGACGATATCCATAGGTATAACAGGTGCCGCCTACTCTTAAATCGATGTGTGGAACCAGGATGGCATGTACTTCCCGGGTTTGAGTCTTATTCGTTCTTTCGGAGCGTTTTATTTTTTGCGGATAACCCGCCCCCTGCGATGAGGTAAAAAAAGATTCCAGTTGTTGGTGGAGGGTAGCTGGCTCAGCGGAGTAAGCCTGACCGGCGTGCCATGGCTGGCGAGTGGGGCGTTCCTGAAACTCTTTTTGCACTTCTTCCAGACGCTTCCGAAAGGTATCTCCATCCAGGATGTACATTCGGTCTAATTCACTCAAAAAATTTTCCAATTGATGATCGGGGAGCAGAATTCCACCAAATCGTTGGGCAAACTCCATCCGAATATCAGATATAGAACGAGTGCCATCCAAAAGCGTCAGGATAAAAAATTGGGGAGCCGTCAGAACTATTGGTGAGGGTGAGATTTCCAGAGGGTCTCGGATATAAAATAAAACCTCATTTTTCTCTTCAATCGGGATTACTTCCACATATCGGATTCGAGGGCATTCCTGAACTGACATTAAATTGCTACTCCTTTTCTTATCAAGATTAAAAATCTGTGCGTCAATCGACAATCGCTCAGTATTGTAATTTGTTCAAGGCGTTTTCCAGATTGGTCAGGATCTCTGAAACTTCCTCCAAAGCACATGTGCCCACGGAAAGGCGGTACCAGTTGCTTTCCCGGGAAGCTCCAAAATATGAGAACGGGACAAGCCCGATTTTCGCTTCATCTAAAATGTATCGATGAACGGCCTCATTGCTTTCCAGTCGCGTCCCATCAGAGGTGGTTGCACCGACCAGATCCAGTTGCACAGTCAGGTACATGGCTGCCTGAGGTGCTATAGCATTTACTTTATGCCCTTTTTCTCGGAGGGAAACAAAGCCCTGATAAAAACCCTCCAGACGTTTTTGAAGTTCCTTCCGAAAATGGTTTAAAAATTTTTCTACCACTTCAGTTTGTTTAAGATAATTACCGGAAGCAATTTGTTCCGGTTTGGGTGCCCATGCTCCCATATGGGCAACAATGGTCCTCATCTTGGAAAGCACATCTGATGGAGCAAATGCCCAACCCACTCTAATTCCGGTACCGGCAAATGCTTTTGACATCCCATCCATAAAAATGGTGTATTCTGCCATCTCCGGGTTGACGGTGACCGGGGTATGGTGTTGAGTTTCCCCATGCGTCAATAACCAGTAAATTTGGTCAAAGAAAACATAGACTGGTTTTTGATGGCTCCCTCGTCGTCGATTTTCCCGGATCACCAAATCGCAAATTTCTGATAAATCGGATTGGGATAACACAGTTCCTGTGGGATTGAGGGGAGAACAGAGGGAAATCAATGCTGCGTCCTGGATATGAGGTTCGATGGCGGCGGCTGTGGGCATAAAATAATTCTCCGCCTCTGTCTCCAGGATCACCGGCTCCGCCCCGGTCAGATAGGTGTAATAATCATTGTTCCAGGAGGGAACCGGAAATATGACCTTCTCTCCCGGGTTCACAATGGTTTTATAAGTGGCATAAATCAATGGGCGTCCGCCGCTTCCGATGAGAATGTTTTCCGGGGGGTAGTTCATCTGTCCGTAAGTTTTTAAAAATTCGGAGACGGCTTCTCGAAGAACCGGTTGACCCACTGCCCCGGGATAGTTGGTGTGTCCATCACGATAGGCTTTGATAACCTCTTCTGTTAATTCCTCGGGAATCGGAAAAATATGGGGATTAAAGTCGCCAATGGTTAAATTAAAAAACCGCTCGCCACGCTGTATCTTTTCATTGATGGCAGCTGCCAGGGTGATAATGGGAGATGTTTCAATCCCCTGTGCCAGTTTGGAAAGTCTCATGAGAACTCCTATTCAGTTGAGTGGAATCAAAAATTTCTAAAATCAGGGAATATCTACCCCTTTTGTTTTTCAGTCATGGATTTAAAGTTGAAAATGTAAAAAAATCTTTTGGCTTTTAAAACTTGAAGTTTTAAAATTTGTGCAACCCAAATGAATACTTCTTGACGACAGGAGAATACATGCTCAAACTCACCTTTCTGGGAGCAACCCAAACCGTAACCGGTTCCCGTTTCTTGATCCAGTATCGGAAAAAAAAGATATTAATTGATTGTGGATTGTTTCAGGGGACAAAACAAAACCGATTGCGGAATTGGGATCCCTTCCCCATTTCTCCAGATAGTATCGACTCTGTGTTTCTCACACATGCCCATATTGACCATACCGGATATCTTCCCCGGTTTTGCAAGGATGGTTTTACCGGAAAAATATATGCCACCCGGGCAACCCATGCCCTTTGTGAATTGCTGCTCCGGGACAGCGCACACCTTCAGGAGGAAGATGCTGCCTGGGCAAACAAAAAAGGATTTTCCCGCCACAAACCCGCTCTGCCCCTCTATACTGTTCAGGATGCCGAGAATAGCCTTGATTTTTTTCATCCGGTAAACTATGGTGATGACATTTTTATCGATTCCGCTATGCGCTTTAAATACCGCGATGCAGGACATATTCTTGGTTCTACTTTTATCGATGTGAAAGTGAATACCCCAAAAGGATACCAGAAAATTGTCTTCAGTGGTGATCTGGGAAGACCACGTCGGGAGGTGCTCAGAGACCCCTCCCAACCGTTTAATGTGGATTATCTGGTGCTGGAATCCACATATGGGAATCGTTTACATGAGGACAATCATCCGGAAGAACAATTGGCAAAAGTGATCAATGAGAGTGTCGAAAGAGGGGGTGTCTTATTAATACCGGCATTCGCTGTAGGTCGAACTCAAACCCTGTTATTTGTTATTCGTGAATTAGAGAAGAGCGGTAAAATTCCCACCATTCCGGTTTTTGTGGATTCTCCCATGGCGATTGATACCACTAAGATTTTCCGTCAACACATCGCTGAAATGAATATCAGTGCCCGGGTATTAACCTTGCAGGGAGAAAAAATTTT
>RFIL01000383.1 GCA_003695285.1 Calditrichota bacterium | reverse complement strand
TTTATAAACCGGATCCGTACCATAGTCATTATCGTTACCGGTCCATTCATAAAAATAGATACCTCTATTGGCAAGGTCTACCGAATCAGTGGCAAAATATCCAATGGGAAAAATGATTTCCTGTTTTCCGTTGTTATCAAAATCACCGGTTGTCACAGAACGGGGGGTAGAACCACCGCCAGGATCGGTATCCAGCCTTTTGGAAGCCCATACAAATTCCAGCAGATCGTTACCAATCACCTCATACACAAACACCCTTCCACCATCGGAATAATCGGTAACCAGAATTTCCGGTAAGCCGTCATTATCCAGATCCGGATCATGAGCGACCCAGACACCTCTACCGGCATTGGCGGTTAAGGTATCCCCCCCGGTACTGCGAGGATTTACCCCTGCCAGGCGATATTCATTTTCACCATTGGCCGGTGGTTGGGCTAAGAGAGGCATCATCACCAGGAATGATACCAGAATCCCGAAAATCAAGCTGTACCTGAACTTCATAACAGACCTCCTTAATTTTTAAATAGTGGAATGATTGAATAAATTATTTGGTGAAATTTACCTGCAATAAATTACAAATTCTCAAGATGACAATGGAAACAGGGTAATTCCTTATTGAAGTAATTCTGTTATCATTACAGCAGGAAAAAAGAACAAAAGGATGTGTAAGGCAAGTTTGTACATGATTGTTCCTGAATGTATAAGAAGCCAGTTTTCCGGACAACCATTCAACACCACAGGCGGTAATTTATAATTATATAGACAACTTCTTTATCGTTGTTTGATGACTCAAAAAATGCTCAGACTTATCTTCATCCAACCATAGAATATTACAATAATATCATAAAATATCAAATAGTTAGTTTCCTCTCATCTGAATATCTTTAAAATTCAACAGCTGCCCACTGCTTCCGGAAGCATAGAACCTATTTGATTTCCTTTGCTTTCGAACTTCCTGAAATTCTTTTAGGAACAAATCCACCTGAATCTAACAGACCATCTCCCTTTGTTCGGAGGTAAAACGCTTCTTCGGAGAATCAAAAACTTAGAGGATACAGTTTATTTGCTCACAATTCCTTTATGAAATGCTTATTGGTTTGCCGGTTACTCATGCAGCTATTGAACTTGCATCAGTCCATAGCAACAGGAATCCGGAAGATATGCCATGATTAAGGAGGGATTGATAAACTCTTTCACCGATATCATACACATTCCAGGAGGTTACTCGTCTTAGTTAATTTTTTTCTCCCATACGCCTGGAAAAGTTTAAAAAAAAATGAAAAAGTAGAAAAGTTTAATTTGATTTTAAAAAAAAAATTGGTAGCTTCTTTCCCATTATAAACAACTGTTTGTGTATTGATTGTTCAAATTTAGCCAGGTTTTAAAAACTTTCATTAAAATATGAACTTACTACACATTTCCTCTTTCAGGTATCTCACATTTTCTTTCTAACCATAAATAATTTTGTTCTTTTCATCAAAATTGAAGGTGTTAAATGATATGATGAGATCGATTTGCCGCATTACATTCATGCTCTTTTTAGTCGCCAATGTATTATTCGCTGGAACGACCGGAAAAATTGCCGGCATTGTCAAAGATGCAGAAACCGGAGATCCATTGCCGGGGGTGAATATTCAAATTGTAGGAACAACGATGGGGGGAACGACGGATGTGGATGGTACCTTTATCATCTTAAATGTTCCCCCGGGATTATACACCGTGGAATTTTCCTATCTGGGTTACCAGACCGTGGTGATGAAAGAAGTTCGCGTGAATGTTGATTTTACAACTCGTGTGGATGTAAAAATGAACCAGACGGTCATTGAGGGGGCGGTGGTTGAAGTGTATGGTGAACGGAATCCGTTAGTCCGGGCGGATCTGACCAACACCCAGGTTGCCGTGACCTCAGAGGTTATCGATGAACTACCGGTCGTCAGTGTAAATGATGTCATCGCCTTACAGGCCGGTATTGTGCGGGATAATAGCGGTTCATTACATATCCGGGGTGGTCGGACGGATGAAATCGCTTTTCAGGTGAATGGATTTTCCATTAACAATCCCTTTAGCAACGCCCAGGGAGTGGGCTTAGCCACCAATGCCGTGAAAGAAGTTTCAGTGTCCGCAGGGACATTCAGTGCTGAGTATGGCAATGCGCTCAGTGGTGTCATCAATTATGTAACCAAAGAAGGTGGACCGGTATGGGATGCCTCGTTGCGGGTATGGACCGGAGACCATTATAGTAGCCACAAGGATGTTTTCTTTAATATTGACGACATTGATGTTTTCAATGACACACGTGCCGAATGGACATTAGGTGGTCCGGTGCCGCTGTTCAATAAAAAGGTAACCCTGTTTACCTCCGGTGTATGGCAGCGAGATCTGGGACATTTGTATGGAATGCGGGTGTATACTACGAATGATCTTTTAGTCCCCGATGAGGGGGGGAATTTTGAGGTGGACCCTCTGGGGTTTCAATTTGTTCCCGGCCCCAATGGCACCGTTCGGCTAACCTTAAACCCCAACCTGCAAGGCGCCAACGGTGACCGGGAGATTGTTCCCATGGTTACCCGGGAATCCATCAACCTGACCAGCAAACTTACCTGGAAATTAAAAAATAATCTGAAGCTATCCTACGATCTGGTCTTTGATAAAGGAGAACGGTATAGCTCTTTATACTTCAGACGTTATCGCTTTACTCCGGATGGCCGTCCCAAGACCCGATCGCAAAACGCCAGTCACTCCCTGGGAATTACCCATTCCATCAGCCCGAAGACATTTTACACCCTTAAATTGGGAGTGAACTTTAACAGAGCCTTAACCGCCGTATTTGA
>RFIL01000382.1 GCA_003695285.1 Calditrichota bacterium | reverse complement strand
CAACCAAAAGGGGAGGAGAATTGCTATTTGTCGGTAATGAATTCCCATACCGTTCGCTCACGAATTGCGAAGTCGATATGTTACACGTTTTGCCTGTAGAGGTTATTGGGGAGCAAAAATCTATGAAAATGAACGTTTTTAACCAACCCATGAAAAAAATATCCACTTTGAAGGGCTGCTTACTGAGAAAATATTCCGGAATAATCGCGTCGGTGAGGAGCACTTCCACCTGGCCGATGATCGGCGTGCTCCCGTCAACGCATCGTTTTTCGGGCGAGTTTTCTTTGAGGGTGCGGAATAGTTTGTCTTGACGGAAAAGTATGTCGGGCAGATGTTCTTTTATCCCGATTTGGTTGTTGAACAGGAATGGCCCCGGAACAATGTCGCTTTACTCAAAGGTCGTCATAAACGGCATCCTCTTTGTTGCCCCAAATTCTCCGGAACGAGTTTTCCGAGAGTTTTTGGGCAACTTTCATCAAATGTTTTCCCTCCTGTTTATAGCTTAGGAAACAAATAAAATCATAGATTTCCCCCAGAATTTTTTCCAGCATATTCTCGCTTTTATGCATGATCATTTCTTTAATGGACATGGCTGAACTCCCAATCTTTGTCATAATTCTTTTATGTGGCTAAGTGTGGACACCGGAAATATAAAACTTTGCTCTGTCCAATTCCAACTATGACAAAGTACCCCCCTATGTTTTCAAAATTCCCCAAATGCAATAAAGATTGGTAAGAGTGCTCTTCCGTTTTTATATTTGGTCAACATTTCGATCTATGTTCCACAACATTGTTGGGAGGTACTATGCAATTGTTTGATAAACAAGCTATCGCTACTCGTCGTTTATTTGAAAAGCTTTATACCTGTCAAACTGAACAAGACGTGGATGAATTTATTTCCAAGTACCCCAAACTGTTTGATGACCCTCGCCATTGGAAGCCATTGGGTGGCAACGAAAGCAACTTCGGGGTGGTGGAAAATCAACAGTCTTCTCCGATTGCCGCGTTGATTGAGAAGGTCATCAATTCCATTGATGCAATTCTGATGCGTAAATGCTATGAGGCAGGTATCGATCCCAAATCACCGGAAGCTCCGAAGACAATGCAAGAAGCGGTAAAGCGATTTTTCCCTGAGGAACACAAAACCTGGGATCTACGGCAATTTAGACGAAAACAGGCAGAGAATATTCAGATTATCGCAGACGGGCCTCGTCGCAACACTTCGCTAATTATTTACGATGATGGAGAAGGCCAACATCCGGAAGATTTTGAAAAAACCTTCCTATCTCTTCTAAGAGGGAATAAGAATGAAATCCATTTTGTTCAGGGTAAATATAATATGGGAGGTAGTGGTGCCATTGTATTTTGTGGTGATAAAGGATATCAGTTGATCGGCTCAAAACGATATGATGGTAATGGTAAATTTGGATTCACACTCATACGTAAGCATCCCCTAACAGAAGATGAAGCTCGTGCTAAGAAGAATACCTGGTATGAGTATTTGGTGATTAATGGAAAGATTCCAGCATTTGATATTGATGAAATGGATTTAGGATTGTTTAATCGCAAGTTTAAGACTGGAACGGTGATAAAATTATATTCTTATGACCTCCCGAGTGGTATAGCGGATATCTCTAAAGATTTAAATTATAGTTTAAACGAATATCTATTTGAACCCGCTTTGCCTATTTTCACTATAGAAAAGCCTGAACGATATCCCCATACTCCCATCCCACAAAGAGAGCTATATGGTCTTAAAAGGCGTCTCGAGCAGGAGGATAGCAAATATGTAGCTGATTATTTTTCTGAAGATTACTTTGATCAGGAAATTGGGAAGACCCGTGTTACTTGTTATGTTTTTAAATCCAAAATTGAAGGTAAAACGGCGAAAGAAAGTCGAGAGACTATCCAAAGAGAGTTCTTTAAAAACAATATGTCCATTCTATTTTCAATCAATGGTCAGGTTCATTTTCACTACACTTCTGAGTTTATCACCCGATCCCTAAAGTTCCCTTTGCTGAAAGATTATTTGCTTATTCATGTAGACTGTACTGAAATGAATCCGAGTTTCCGAAGCCAACTATCCATGGCTTCTCGCGATCGATTTAAAGATGGGAAAGAATCCCGCAAGCTTCGAGCTTTTTTAACTGATCATCTTCGTAAGAGTAAACTTGCTGAAATTTATAAACGCCGAAAGGATTCCATTACTGTTGAAGGGGGCGATACGGCTGATTTAATCAAATCTTTTACAAAAAGCCTTCCTCTTAATAGTGAATTAATGTCGTTGTTAAATCAAACATTTAAATTGGATGAGAAAAAAGAGAAAAAGAAGCATAAAGATCAGGGAAATCATAAGCCGAGCAAAGAAGAAAAGGAGCCGTTTCGAGGAAAGCGTTTTCCCACTTATTTTCGTCTTAAAGCACAGAATGATGGAAAGACACCCGTGGCGAAAATACCCATGGGTGGTGAAAAAACTCTGAAATTTGAGACAGATGTGGAAAACCATTATTTTGTTCGAGTGGAAGAACCAGGTGAACTACAATTAGCCTTGCTGAATTATGAGCCGAATGATAAAACGGGGGGAGATAAGCCGGGTTTACCTAAAAAGATAGAAGATGTGTTTAACGTGGTAAAAAGTAGCCCCAATGATGGTATCATTAAGGTAGTGTTAAATCCTACCCGAAATGTACAGGTTGGTGATGCAATTCAATTAAAGGTCACCTTAGAAGGGCCGGGAGAGTCATTTGATGAAATCTTTTGGGTGAAAATATCCGAGCCAGAAGAACCTAAAGAGAAACCAAAGCCTAAAAAAGAACCAGAGGAAGACAAATTAGGGCTTCCTCCATATATATTGGTTTATAAAGAGAAAAAGGATGATAATACGTTAACGTGGGAACAATTGGAGGCCGAGGCAGGAGTTGAGATGGATTTTGATACTGTCATGCACCCCTTAGTCGAGGGTGAAATGTTAGATCGAATTTATATTAATATGGATAGCCGGGTTCTCAAGAATTATAAGAGTAAACTTTCTACTCCGGAGCAATATGAAATTGCCGATAAGCGCTATATTACATCTGTCTATTTTCACACATTGTTTTTATATACCATTACACGAAAGCGGAAGTATGTTATTCACCGTATGAAAGATAATGGTGATGAAGAGTATGTTGATTTGACCGATTACCTAAAAGATTTGTTTGAGAACTATTATTCGCATTTCCTGCTGACTTTCGAAGTTACAGAAATATTAAAT
>RFIL01000381.1 GCA_003695285.1 Calditrichota bacterium | reverse complement strand
TATGAAGATGCCGATAATGGTAACCGTTCCAATATTCACTGGGATATGGTCATGAGGCAAACCCCGGACTTGGGAGGCGGTGAAATTTATTTCGATGGTGAATTGATTCGTAAAGATGGCTTGTTTGTTCCTAAAATTTTGCAAAATTTGAATCCTGAGCATCTTAAATCTTAGAAGGGTGGCTCTTCGGACTTTCATATTGCAATCTGAGTAGCTTATGATTTATAAAAAGCTATTTGATTTGCTATTTAAAAAGTGTATTTTTTGTCTTAATCAATTTTGACGGGAAGATGACAGAAAATACCTTTAAAACCGTTTTAATCACCGGAGCCAGTCGAGGCATCGGACGGGCCCTGGCTCTGAAATTCGCAGAGCATAATTATTCCCTTGCCTTAACCGGTCGGGATAACCGGAAGCTGGATGAAACCGCAGAGATGGTTCAAAAACAATCCGGGAAAAGACCTCTGGTGATCCCGGCAGATTTGAAAGACCCTCAAGCTATTCGAAGGCTTGCTGACCAGGTACTTGATCAGTGGGGATATGTAGATATACTGGTGAATAATGCAGGGGTTTTATATACTCGTCCCTTTCTGGAATTGAGCGATGAAGAAGTTGTAGAGATGATGGAAGTAAACTTTCTGGGACTCTTTCGTTTAACTCGAGAAATTTTACCTTCGATGATCAAACGTGAACATGGCACTATCGTAAATATTGCTTCTCTGGCTGGAAAGCACGGTTTTCGAAATGGAACTGGGTATGCAGCATCCAAATTTGCTGTGAGAGGATTTGCCCAGTCATTGATGCTGGAAGTTCGAGACAAAGGAGTCCGGGTGATCACAGTTTTTCCGGGGTCCGTTGATACAGAAATGCGCTCGGCACATTCCACCACCAGAAGCGATACGGTTTTACAACCAGAGGATGTTGCTCATGCTGTATTTGCAGCGGTCTCGGTAGATAAACGTGCAATGATGAGTGAAATTGATATTCGACCCAGTAACCCTCAAAAAATGTAAGGAGGCACCAATGTCTTCCGAAGGAATACAAGGAAAAAGTTTTGTCACCACCAGAGTGGATAAACTACTGAACTGGGCACGGAAGAATTCCCTCTGGCCGATGCCCTTTGGCACTGCCTGTTGTGCCATTGAGCTAATGGCGACCCTGGCATCCCGTTTTGACCTGGCCAGGTTTGGGGCAGAAGCGATTCGATTTACCCCGAGACAATGTGATTTAATGATTGTTGCCGGACGGGTGGCGATCAAAGAATTACCGATTCTGAAACGGATTTGGGACCAAATGCCGGAACCCAAGTGGTGTATATCCATGGGAGCCTGTGCCTGTTCTGGGGGTATTTTTGATACCTATACTCTGGTGCAGGGAATCGATCGCTTCATCCCGGTAGATGTGTATATTCCGGGTTGTCCTCCACGACCTGAAGCAGTTATTGATGCCGTAATGAAAATTCAAAAAATGGTAGAAGAAGATAGCTGGCAAGCCTATAAAGCTGAAAATCTTAAACAAATGAGAAAAGCTAAAATTTATACTGGTCCTAATTTTCCCTGGGAAACTCGCTAAGGGCTTTTATTTGTCGATAATTTTTTCTAATTGGTCTTTTAATTCCTTTGCCCATGTCGATACTGGTTGACATGGGCTTTTTTCAGATATCATGAGGATGTTATGGCGATTCAATCCTTTCCTGAGTTTCAGCTACCGCTGGCTGAGGGTGGTAAGATTACAGACAAAGATTTATCGAAATACAACACTTATATTCTGATTTTTTATAAGGAAAGTTGTAATGCCAGCCAATTAACGATAAAGGTTATTCAGCAGTTGCAGATGGCGTTTCCTGAGCTAAAGGAGTTTTTAATTTTCATTTCCCAGGATCCGCTTCAGGAAACCCAAAATTTTGCTCGAAAAAAATTAGCTGGTTTTAGAGTCGCTATTGACCATCCCGATTATCATCTCTCCAGGGCTCTGGGCTTTGTTTCGGTTCCGGCTATTTATACTATCAACACTCAACGAACCATTCAGTTTAAGGCTGAAGGCTTCAATAAAAGAGAATTAGAGCAACTTATCTCGGAGGCCATTAAAAACAATGGGCTTGGGGAGATGGGGAGTTTTGACCTTGCAGAAAATATCCCTGAATGGCAACCGGGTTGAATGGCCCTTCATGTGCATTTCGGTGAAATGCCATAAATCCAACATAACTTGAAATGAATGTATGATTGATATCCATAACCACATTATTTATGAATTCGATGATGGACCGAAATCTCTCAACGAATCTCTGGAGATGCTCCGGATTGCTGTTGATCAGGGGATAAAGGCTGTTTTCGCAACATCCCATTTCTCAGAAGTTATCCATCCGGAACAGGAAAAGGATTATTTTGAGAAGCTCCAGATTTTAAGGGATAAAATCCAGGAGAAATCAATTCCCATCGAAATTTTCTCAGGGTCGGAAATGTTTTACCACCATTACCTTGAAAAAACCGCTAAACAGAGTAAAGTTGGCACTCTCTGTGCTCTGGGGCAATATGTGTTGATGGAATTTCCGTTATATCTAATGCCCTCTGGAGTGGAGGAAACGCTGTTTCGGCTGTCAGTAGAAGACATTACACCGATAATAGCCCACCCCGAGCGATATTCAACTGTCATCGATCATCCAGCAAAAGTCTATGATTTTCTAAAGCACGGAGCGCTGCTACAGGTTAATGCTGGAAGTGTACTGGGCAAGTTTGGTCGAAAGGTGAAAAAAGTAGCTATGTGGCTTTTGGAAAACAATCTTGTCCATTTTATCGGTTCAGATGCCCACTCTCCTAAAGGAAGAACCTTTGAACTGGCTAATACTGCAGAGTATCTAAAGAATCATCTGGATGAAAACTATCTCGCTGAGCTGGTAGAAAAAAATGCTCAAAATATCATTGATAACAAACGATTGGAAAAAATTCAGTTGGAAGAAACCGAAGAAGCGAGTAATCTTTTTCTCCGCTTTAAACGAAAATTGGGGTTATAAACTGTTTAAAACCTCCCTGGGTACTCTCTTATACCCCTTACCCTGGCCTCAAGACCACCACAATAGACAAATGTCCTTGTTTTAATCATGCCTTTCCTCTAAATTTTCATCGAGTTATAACCATGTTTTTTAACAAAATGGGAAGTTATAAAGCCCAGGTCCATCAATTCACATCGCAGATAAGGAGGATTTATGAGCGCTACTTCGACTCCGCTGGCAAAAATCATTTTTTTGATGATGCTGCTTTCTTCCGTTGGAACCTTCGCCTTCTTAATCTATCGGAGAGTAAAGGTCTTATCCTTTGCTAAACCAATTAATCGTTTTGATAGGGTAGGGGAGAGAATCAAAGGGATCTTTGTTTATTATTTGGGCCAAAAGAAAATTCTGGACCCCAAGCATATCGGACCAGGTATCATGCATGCCTTTATCTTCTGGGGATTTCTGGCAGTTTCCATTAACACTATTCATCTAATTGGAAGGGCTTTCATAGAGGGATTTCATCTACCTTTATTTGGACCAGAGGGAATCTTGGGTATGCCCTATATTTTCATTCGGGATCTTTTTGAAGTGATGGTCTTTGTTATGGTGCTGGTAGCTGCGTTTCGGAGAATTTTCATTAAACCGGAACGTTTAACTCTCTCCTGGGATGCCGCCTTAATTCTGACCTTAATTGGAACGCTAATGGTTACGGATTTTATTGCCAATGGCGCTGAAACGGCAATTCATGGTAAAACTGCAGAAGCCGCTTCTTTTATGGCGACATTCATGAGTCACCTTTTTCTGGGATGGCAGCTCAGCACAGCTACATTAGCGACTCTCCACCATGTATCATGGTGGGTTCATATGGCAGCCCTTTTATTTTTTCTGGCTTATCTACCTATCTCCAAGCACTTTCATGTGGTAACATCCATCTTCAACGTATTCTTTCGTAATCTTGAACCCAGTGCACTTCCTCATCTTGATCTGGAAGATGAGAACCTGGAGCATTTTGGAGCCTCACAGATTGAACATCTGGATTGGAAAGACCTTCTCGACGTTTATACCTGTACGGAATGTGGAAGGTGTCAGGATGCCTGTCCAGCCTATGCATCAAAAAAACCGCTCTCACCAAAGAGGTTTAACGAACATCTTCGTGAACATCTGTTTGAAAAAACCGATTGGTTATTAAAGCACGGGGGACAACCAGAGAGTGCCGAGGCATTCGATGGGCCAGCGCTGGTAGGAGAAGTTATTCAGGATGAAACGATATGGGCCTGCACGACCTGTCGCGCTTGTGAGGAGGCCTGTCCTCTTCTTATTGAGTTTGTCGACCGCTTTGTGGAGATGCGACGTTATCTGGTTTTAGAAGAAAGTCGGATGCCGGATGAACTTGTGACCATTTACAAAAACCTGGAAAACAGTGGGAATCCCTGGGGTATTGCTCCAGATGACCGCGAAAATTGGACAGAAGGACTGGATGTACCGAGGATCCGAGATCTCTCTGAACCGGTGGAATATGTTTATTTTGTCGGATGTGCCGGAGCCTTTGACCAACAAGCGCAGAAGACCATGCAGGCGATGGTGAAAATTTTGAACGCTGCAGGAGTCAATTATGCCATTCTGGGGAAAGAGGAAACCTGTACCGGGGATCCGGCACGCCGAAGTGGTAATGAATATCTTTATCAGATGATGGCTGAACAGAATATTGAAACACTAAATAGTAAAAGTTTCAAAAAAGTAATCACAAGTTGTCCCCACTGTTACAACACCATTAAAAACGAATATCCTCAACTGGGAGGCAATTATGAAGTTGTTCATCACACTGAAGTCATCGCTGATCTGATTTCCGAGGGTAAGATAAAATTAACGAATGCGGTCAATGAAACCATCACATTTCATGATTCATGCTATTTGGGACGCCATAATAATATTTATGAACCTCCCAGAGAAATACTGGAAGCAATTCCGGGAATCAAATTGGAAGAGATGCCCCGCTCACGAAACAAAGGGTTCTGTTGTGGAGCCGGTGGCGGTCGCATGTGGCTGGAGGAAAATAAACCTCGGGTAAATCAATTACGAGTAGATGAAGCCGCAACCACCAATGCGAAGACCGTTTGCACTGCCTGTCCGTTCTGTTCGATTATGATTTCTGATGGAATCAAAGAAACCGGGCGTGAGGAACAGTTAAACACACTCGATGTTGCTCAAGTTGTAGTTCAAGCAATGGAATGAAATCAATTAGATGGAGTAAGAAGGATATGAAGCTTTTTCTGTTATTGGGAAGTCTTCTGGGGTTTTTAGGAGTCGCTTTGGGTGCCTTTGGTGCTCATATTCTGAAAACCCGGCTATCACCGGAAATGTTTACCATTTTTCAAACCGGGATTAAATATCACCTCTTTCATGCCAGTATTTTGTTGATTGTGGGATTACTGGCTAAAATCATGGGGACATCGGATTGGCTGCAATGGTCCGGCTGGTTATTCTTTGCGGGTATAATTATTTTTTCTGGTAGTCTCTACATTTTAAGTATCCTGGGTTTAACTTTTCTGGGCGCTATTACCCCGATAGGAGGAATGGCATTTCTGTTGGGGTGGATATTTCTTTTTGTCCATGTTCTAACCAGCAAACAATAATCGCTGATTACCTGGAGATTCATGTTTTTTGAAATATTGATTTTATTATTGAAGCATTTTGGTGTACCGCTCTTATTTTTGTGGTGGTTCTGGAAGCGCAATTATAAAAGCTTCCTGGATTGGGCGTTAATGGCATTATTGGTAGGCGCATACATCGCATTTCTGTACTTTACTGGAAGCTGGTATTGGTTTGGATACTATTTTCGGTATGTGTTTCCTGTCTTATATCTAATAACACTCTCAAGTGTAAGAAGGGTTAGAGGTAAACCTTTTCGAGTTCCCTTTGTTGATAGAGAAAAATTCGGCTTCTTTTTTACTGCTTTTTTTACCATTATTTTTACAGGACTTACCATCTGGGCATTCCGGGGAACGTTCCTCCCGGCTGAGGGAGTTCCACTACAATTTCCTCTAAAGCATGGGACATTTTATGTTATGCACGGTGGGGCATCACCCCTATTAAACCAGCATTATCGGCCATTTCCTACCCCTATTCAATATTCAGTTGACATAACACGCTTGCTACCCGGTGGGACAAGAGCGAATGGCTTATATCCAGAGGATCTTGACGAATATGCAATTTATGGTGATAGTGTTTTCAGCCCCTGTAATGGCAAAGTGGTGGAACTGGTCGATAGTCTGGTAGATATGCCACCTTCAGAAATGGACACTTCACTGGCACATGTCGCAGGGAATCACCTCATTATTCAACGATTCCCACCCGAAGATTCGATCTTCGTTCTTTTAGGACATTTGATGAAAGGAAGCTTTTCCATTACCAAAGGGGATACTGTCGTTGTTGGTCAATACCTGGCAAGGGTTGGGAATTCCGGTTTTACTTCCGAACCCCATCTCCATATTCATGTGGCAAAAGGTAGTCGTAAAATCCTTGAAAAAGGGGAGGGGATACCGATTCTTTTTCGGGAACATTTTCCCATTAGAAATGATAAATTTGCTATTCCCTGATATAATTTACATAATGCTATAAACATTTTTACTTACGACAAATACATTTATTGCATACTCTACTTAAATATCTTATATTTAAATAAGATTTTTTTTTAAGTTAAATGTTTTTTGGCCGAGGTTTTTCCTCTATAAACGTTACGGGGTTAATATTGTTAGAGTGCTTTAGGATAAATCGATTCATGCAATATTTCTTAAAACGTATGATATCAAAACTAATGAAGAGTGCAAAAAATCAACATGAAACGAATATACCTTTTTCTCTTATTTATTGTCACAATTTATGCTCAAGGAATTGTAGCACAGGATACAACTTCCTTTCTTGATAGAGCTGAGCAATATATCCGTATACAGCGGTTTGCCGCCGCCCATAAAGTTTACCAGGATGCTATCCAAACTATCGGTTTCCAACCCATCGTCATTTGCCCGATGGTGGAGAACGTATTAAAACACCATTTCTGGCAGCAGGATTTTTCAATATTTTATTTAGCAGATTCTATTACCAACCAACATCAAATTAACCCAGCGAATCTCAACCACATTGAGATTGTTTCCTTCTATTTTCCCGATCGGGTCTTAAAAAAGGCGATTGAAAGATATCCACAATATGCCATGACGTATAAATTGCTGGGGGATTATTATCGGTTAAAAATCGAGTTAAAATCAAATTCTGAAAACAGGGAAGAGGAGAAATCCGCCACATTACAGGAAAAGGTATTTAATCTTTATTATAAAGCTACCCAACTCGGCTTTTCATCCACGGAGGTGAATCGATGGCTGGGACAATATTATTTCGATCATCATCAGTATAAAGTTGCCAAACAATTTTTGTTGAACAACGATATCAACCCCAACCCGGATGCCATATCCTTTCTATACCTTTCAAAAATTTTTTATCAAGAGAAACAATACAGTCAGGCCTATAATTATGCTCTTAAAGCACTACAAAATCAGAATCAACTATCCCTTTATTCACTCTATCAGGCGACGCACTTAGCAGCACAGTCACTTTATAACTTAGGAGAGGAAAGTCGTTTTCTTGATTATATTTTAAGTTGTATTCAATTATTCCCTGATAATCCTGAAGCCTACCTTGATTTGTTTACCTATTACGAAGAAACGGAAAAGATTGACCGCATTAAGGATTTTATTCGTCAATTGTTAATGAATAACCCTTATGATGAAGCCAGTTTTAAGTATCTTGAGAAATTCTGCGTGAAATACCATGAGTATGAATTCGGTATTTCTTTGTTTGAAGATATGATGGTCCAGTATGAGTATTCTGATGAGGCGATGGGGAATATTTATCGTTTTAGAGGTAACCTGATGTTTCATCAAGGAGATACAGAACAAGCAAAAAAATTCTGGGATGTCAGTAGAAGTTATTTTATTCGTTACCTTCCTGAAGACCATCCTAAATTGAAACAAATTGGCGATATCAGTCAGGAATCCACCCGAAAATAGTCCCCCGGAAAGGAAGGACTTTAATCTCTCCACAATTTAATACCCATCTAAAAAAACAAAAGGTATTGCATTTTTCATCAAATTCGGTAAATTCAAGTATCCTCCGTTCTAATATAAAAATCAAAAGGAGTTCAAATGTTGTTAAGCGAAGACCAGGTTCGTAAGGAACTTGCAGATACCAACGGATGGGAGCTGAGCGGTCAAGGGATAACCCGTTCCTTCCAGTTTAAGGACTTCCTGGAAGCGATAAATTTTGTAAACAAGGTAGCTGAAATAGCCGAGCAACATGACCATCACCCGGATATTGCTATCTCATATAATAAAGTTCAGCTTTCAGTTTTTACACATAGTGAAGGTGGCTTAACTGAAAAAGATTTTTTACTAGCAAGGGAGATAAATTCGATTTTAACATAATATCGTGTTGCAACCACTCCACTCCTGTGTATAAAACAGCTTTTAAATAAATTTTAAGCTTATGGTTTATACATAAGGAGGACCGATAATGCGTATCTTTAACTCCCTTTTTTCTTCACTCGGCATCTTGTGTTTCTTTGTGGTTATAATTATCCAATCCACCCAGGGCCAGAATACCTATCAAGTTTATATCAATGAAATCCGACCAGATAATGCCGGCGCAGATAGCATTGAGTTTATTGAACTCATTGGACCGGCAGGCACCAGCTTAACAGGATTTAAAATCATTCATTATAATGGGGCATCGAGCTCGGATGGCGGATTATGGACCCATGTTATCGGTACCTTTACAATCCCGGATGATGGAGTTACAGATAATCAGGGCAATGCTCTGGGGTTTTATGTGTTGGGACTGAACAGTGGAGCAGCATCCATCCCCAATGTAGATGAAACATTGACAAGTAAGAACCTTCAGAATGGTCCCGATGGCATAGTTCTCTATGATGCACAGGATAACATTCTTGATGCGGTAGCATGGGGAGGGGCAGGTGACCTCCCGATCGATGATCCAGGTACCGTTACAACGTCTCCTCCTACCACAGCGAACAACTATTTACACGTTACTGTCAGTGACGACAATACG
>RFIL01000380.1 GCA_003695285.1 Calditrichota bacterium | reverse complement strand
CAGCACCCCCACCTTACCTATGTTACCGTAGAACAGTTAAGTGGTGTCATGTGCGGGATATCGCGCCCGACTCATTTTCGTGGAGTAACCACAGTCGTCAGCAAATTGTTCAACATCGTAAAACCCCATATTGCAGTTTTTGGCCAAAAAGATTTTCAACAGGCATTGATCATTCGCAAGATGGTACAGGATTTAAATTTTGATGTAGAAATCGTTACCGCCCCGATTATCCGCGAAGAGGATGGGCTGGCCATGAGCTCCCGGAATGCCTATCTAAACCCTGAAGAAAGGCAACAGGCAACGGTATTATATCAATCTCTACAACTTGCGCAGGAGCTGATTAAGAGTGGCCAACGGAACGCCGCTACCGTTAGAAGCGAAATGGAGTCTCTCATCTCTTCCAGACCTCTTGCGAAAATAGATTACATCGCCATTGTCGATGCAGACACCCTTCAACCGGTGGAGGAGATTAAAAACAACACTCTGATAGCCCTCGCTGTGAAAATAGGCCAAACTCGCTTAATTGATAATACCCTGGTCTCCATAGAAGAGGAGTGAATCACCGTTAAAGAAAAAAATACATGATTCGAAGATGTAAACACCGAACCTCGAAACATAATTAATTGGAGAGATTTAATGGACAGAATGTCAACGATCATCCTGGCAGCAGGCAAAGGCACTCGGATGAAGTCTGATTTACCCAAAGTACTCCATCCTCTAAACGGTCGAGCGATGGTACATTATGTGATTGACCTTGCTGAAGAAATAGAATCGGAAAAAATTGTCTTAATCATCGGCCATAAAAAAGAGATGGTTCAGGAAGCACTGGCAGACAGGAACGTGGAGTTTGCGGTTCAGGAACCCCAACTGGGAACCGGTCATGCCGTGCTTCAAGCCAGGCCCCTTTTTCAGGGATATGAGGGGAATGTACTGGTTCTCTCCGGTGATGTGCCATTACTACGAAAGGAAACCATCCAGCGTCTCGTACAGGTTCATCAGAAACAGCAACCGCTGGCAACTCTGCTGACAGCACAGATGGATGATCCTACCGGTTATGGACGAATTGTACGAGATTCTGACGGTTATGTTCAGCAAATTGTGGAGCATAAAGACGCAGATGAAGAAGTTTTGAAGATAAAAGAGATAAATGTTGGAATTTATATTTTTCAGGCAGCACCGCTCTTTGAGACGCTTCCTCTTGTTAAAAATGACAATCAACAGAAAGAGTATTATCTTCCGGATGTGTTGAAAATCTATGTTGAACGAGGTGAAAAAATTGCGGCAGTATTAACCGAAGATGTAGAGGAAACCCACGGAATTAACACGGTTGAGCAGTTAAAAAACGCAGAACAAATTTTACTTCAGAGATTACATCAACGTTCTTAAAGGATATAAAACGCATTCGGATAATAACGCACCCGATAATTCTTCGGGGTCCCATCAATGATCACGACATCAAAGCGGAAATCGTTTACTAATTCCGGATGATCCTGAATATAGCGATTTGCCACTTTATATAGTTGTCGTTGCTTACGGGTAGTTATCCATTCTTCAGGTGGCCCATGGGTTGTGGTGCTTCCTGTCTTCACCTCAACAAATACAATGCAATGACCATCCTGAGCAATCAGGTCAATCTCACCCCGTTCCCCACGATAGTTCCGTTCAATAATGGAAAGTCCACGTTCTTCCAGATATTGTGCAGCAATCTCTTCCCCCCAAGCACCAAATTTTTTTCGGTACTGGCTCATAGGGACTCTCTTGAAATTTTTATAAGTCACATCTTATGGAGAGCACAAAACTTGTATGTTTTTAGAAATCCTCTATTATTAGCTCTGGATCTCGTAAGCTTTCAGGGTATTCTTGAGCAACATGGCAATTGTCATAGGACCTACACCACCCGGGACAGGGGTGATATAATCCGCCACTTCTGCCACTTCATCAAACGCAACATCCCCAACCAGACGATACCCCCGGGGTGTATCTGCCTCGACTCGATTAATACCCACATCAATAACAACTGCTCCCTCCTTAACCATCTCTTTTCGCACAAATTCCGCTTTACCAATGGCTGCTATCAGAATATCCGCCTCCCTCGTATAGGATGTCACATCTCCGGCGGCAGAATGCACCACGGTCACAATTGCATTGGCTCGAGGGTCTTTTTGCATGAGTAAATTGGCTAATGGTTTCCCCACAATGTTACTTCTACCCAGAATAACCACATGTTTTCCGGAGGTCTCGATTTGATAACGATGTAAGAGTTCAACAATTCCGGCAGGAGTCGCCGGGAGAAATACTGGCATCCCCAACATGAGCCTTCCCACATTAAAAGGATGAAAGCAATCCACATCCTTTTCCGGACGGATGGCCTCTATCACTCGTTCTGCGTTTATGTGGGCAGGCAGGGGAAGTTGCACCAAAATTCCATGCCATTCAGGAGAATCATTGAATTTTTGAATTTCGTTTAACAATTGCTGTTCGGATATCTCAGCAGGAAAGGTTTGAGTGATGGAGTGAATACCAGCCTTTTCACAAGCTCTGGCTTTATTTCTTACATACACCTGAGAAGCTGGATCGTCCCCCACCAGGATGACCGCCAACGCCGGTTTTTGGTCCGAACGGCTGATTCGTTCGACTTCCAGACGAACTTCTTCCCGAATTTGAGCAGCTACTGTCTTCCCGTCAATCAAGGTTGCTCTCATCAAAAAATTCCTTCTTGCTGAAGTTCAATCGTTTTATGGCGATTGCTTTCCCATTCGTTTCATCCACATCAATTAAAACCCCATTGAAACGATATTCTTTACTTTTCGACATCGCATAATAAACCTGGGATTGAAGGATAAAACGCTGGATGGCCTTTTGCGGGTCCATGCCAATGATCGAATCTATCGGCCCGGTCATTCCGGCATCGGTGATATAGGCGCTGCCATTGGGTAAAATTCGTTCATCAGCGGTTTGAACGTGAGTGTGGGTGCCAACCACCGCAGAAACTTTTCCATCAAAATACCAGGCCAATGCCTGCTTCTCGGCGGTTGCCTCTGCGTGGAAATCAACAATAATAATGGGGGTTTCACTGCGGAGTTGACGAATGGCCTTCTCACCGCTCCGAAAAGGGCAATCGATGGGAAACATAAAGCTTCGGCCCTGCAAGTTCAACACACCAATTTTAATTCCATTCTTCAGTTTTAAAATTTGGCTTCCAATGCCCAGATTCCCTTCGGGATAATTCAAAGGTCTCAGCAAATAGCCGGCATGTTTTACCAACACCTCTTTTTTTCGGGGATCCCAGATGTGGTTACCAGAGGTAACACAATCCACCCCGATTGTTTTCAACTTCTGAACTTGCCTGTCGATGATTCCTTTTCCCTTATCGGCATTTTCACCATTGGCGATGGTACAGTCAATCTGATATTGCTGCTTCAAACGCGGTAGAACATCCCCCACCAGATGAATAGCATCATCGCCAACCAGATCTGCGATAAATAAAATCCGCACCAAATTGATAACTTCCTTTCTTTACTACAGGTAAACACTAACACTCAACAATGCTGTGGAACGTATCAAGTAGCATAATCATAGGCACGATATTCGCGAATCACAGTCACCTTGATAGATCCCGGAAACTCTATTTGTTGTTGAATTTTTTTTGCGATCTGTCTGGCTAATTCTTTTGCTTTTAGATCATCGACTTCGCTGGTCTCTACAATCACCCGCACATCGCGTCCTGCCTGAATCGCATAGGTTTTATTCACCCCCTGAAAACTTTTGGCAATTTCTTCCAGACTGACCATCCGTTTCAGGAACGATTCCAGAGATTCTCGACGGGCTCCGGGCCGGCTTCCGGAAATCGTGTCCGCAGCAGATACCAGCAGGGTAATGGGAGAAATCGCCTCTCGCTCATTATGATGCGCCTCCGCAGCATTTATTACCACCGGATGTTCACCATATTTCCTTAACAAATCTGCCCCGATTTTATCATGCCCTTCCTCGGTAAACATCTCAACGGCTTTGCCAATATCATGGAGAATTCCGGCTCGTTTGGCCAAGCGTACGTCCAGTTCTAACTCCGCCGCCATAATTCCACAAAGATAGGCGACTTCCATGGAATGATTCAAGACATTTTGCCCGTAAGAAGTGCGATATTTCAACTTTCCTAATAACTCCACCAACTCTGTCGGAACACCATGCACACCAATCTCCAACAACGCTTGCTCACCAATTTCGACTAACTCCTCTTTCATTTCCTGAGCCGTTTTCTCCACCACCTCTTCAATGCGGGCCGGATGTATACGACCATCAGAAATCAACTTTTCCAGGGCCTTTTTAGCAATCTCTCGACGATAGGAATTATATGAAGAGAGCACCACCACCTCTGGAGTGTCATCAATGATGACATCCACCCCGGTCACCATCTCAAAGGAGCGGATGTTTCGACCTTCACGACCAATAATTCGACCTTTCATGTCATCGTTGGGAAGGGTAATCACCGAAACAGTAGATTCCACAGATTGTTCCGCTGCAACCTGTTGGATCGCTTGAACAACAATTTCTCGGGCTTTTCGATTGGCTTCCAGCCGAGCTTGTTCAATGACATTATGAGCAATCCGTATCCCTTCTTCTTTTGCTTCTTCTTCCATGTCCTTAATTAAGAGTTGCTTGGCCTCTTCCCTGGTTAGCCCGGAGATCTCCTCCAACTTCTTTATCTCTTCAGTAATCAGTTGATTTAGCTCTTCACTCTTTTGCTTGACATAGAGCTCTTTATCCTTCAACTGTTTTTCGAGCGCTAACAGTTCTTTTTCCTTCTTGTTGACAATCTCCGCCTTGCGATCGACGTCAATATCCTTTTGATCAAGCCGTTGTTCCAGCTTCATCAACTGAGACCGCTTATTTTCCAACTCCGATTCCAGCTTTTGTTTATGCTGGTAGATTTCTTCCTCGGCTTCTAAGAGCTTCTCTTTTTTAGTAGTCTCAGCTTCTTTCTTTGCTTCTTCAATAATTTCATTCGCGAGTGCTCTGGCATTGAGTAAAGATTTATTGGATGTAAGTTTTAAATATGTGAAAATCAGCAGAGCACCGATGATGATGCCTGCTGCAAATGCAACCAGCCAGTCCATCTATTTCACCTCCAGTTAGTACGATAATCATCTTCCCCCCGAGAACCCAAAATTAGCTTAAACTTGCGCACAAGACCGCACCCTAATTCAAAACAACCAGGATAAATAAAAAAACCCTGCCCGACCGGATGGCTTTGAAGAAGAACCCCAATAATTACAGTGGGTGTTTGCCCAAACGGATCATGCTTCCTTCTGCCCATCCGGGGAAGGCTTGCAATAGGCGTCTGGAGTCAAACTCCCTATGTCTTAGTGTTGGTTCTTCCCAAACGCTACATCAGGCCGGCGCAGGGATTATTTTTCCATTTCCTTAAAAGAACTTAACTGATGTTCAATTTGATCACTAAGTTCTTTACTCCTGGCTTCTACCTTTTCAAGGTTTTGAAGTAATTGATAATATTCTTTCTTCATGTTAAAAAGTTCTTCGGCGATATTCAACGCCGCTAATACTGCTATTTTCATAGGGGATTTGACACTGGTACTCTCTGACAGGGAACGAATTTTTGCATCCACATAAGCGGCTACCTGACGTACCTGGTCTGGATCGCCATCTGTACGCAATGCAAAATCCGTATCACACACTTTTACCTGTATCGACTGTTTTGTTTCCACCCCACCTGTCCCAATGTCTGAATTATTTACCATTTAAATCTATAAATCAATTTTTTCTAGTTTGACTACCAGACGTTCTATTTTGTTTTTTATGAGTTTTTCCTTCTCCTTTAGTGTTTTATTCTCCTTTTTAAGGTCCTGGATTTGCGCTTCCAAATGCTGGATTCGGTCCTTATAGTCTTGAACATAATCACCATTCCGGTATCGGGATAATTCCTCTTCCAAATCCCTTTTCTGCTGAGTCAAATCTTCTAATACCTGATACAGCTCCTGAATTTTCTCAGTCAACTTCCTGAAATGTAAAGGTAATACCTCATTCATTGTTTAGCTTCTCAGCCTTGCACCAAATTTCTTTTCCAGGCTATTTAAAATCCTGTCTGTAAATGCATTGACCTCATTTTCTGTCAATGTTCGCTCAGTAGATTGGAAGAACAGACGAAACGCTACACTCTTTTTGGTTTTATCTATCTGTTCTCCGGTGTAGATATCAAAAACATAAGCACTGGTTAAATATTCGCCACCCTTTTCCCGAATTTCATCAAGCAATTGTTGAACCTCAACGATACGATCGACAACAATTGCCAGATCTCTTTCCACTCGTGGATATCGTGGTATTTCCCGATATCTCCTCTCCCGTTGAACCAGTTCAAAGACCTTACGAAGATTAATTTCCGCAACAAATACTGGATTTTCAAGATCGAATTTCTTTTGAAGCGATTTTTTTAATTTCCCCAGATACCCCAGGGATTCTGTACCAGATTTCATTTCCAATGCCTGGTATTCAACAGCAAATCCATCATACGGAATAAATTGAATGTTGTCAAGAAAAATTTTGTCTGCCAGGTACTCAACGATGCCTTTAATATCATAAAAATCAAACAACTGACGATTTGAATACCAGCCATCTCCTTCCCTTAGCCCGGTAATGGCTAAGCCAAGCTGAATCAACTCAGTTGGTTGCTGATGGATATCACCGGGATGATGGAACACGGTGTTGATTTCAAACACGGCTAATTGCTCCCGCATTTGACGATTGACATTCCATTGCAATACCCCCAAAAGACTGGGTATTAATGTATTACGAAGCCCATCCATATCCCGGCTGATAGGGTTGAGGATAGGATAAATCTTCTCTCCGGTCCATTCCTCCCATTGCTGGCTATTAATCATACTGTTGGTAATCACCTCCTGATAACCAGCATCAGAAAGGATGGTTTTAATCTCTTCAATGAAATCATCAAATTCATTTTGCCAGGCCTGATAAGGAAGTGCGGTATTCTCCGGTAAAGGAATGTTATCATATCCATATAATCGCGCGACTTCTTCGGCAATATCAGCGGTCTGGGTAATGTCCGGGCGAAAGGTTGGAACAATAACTTTTCCATTTTGCACTTTCAGCCCGATTTTATTCAATAGTTCACTCATTTTTTGAACACTTAAGTCAACACCTATTAAGGTATTGATACGCTCGGGTTCCAGTTCAATCTCCACCGGATATATTTTCCGGGGGTAGTTATCGACAACCCCTGCATAGACTTCTCCTTCGCACAGCTCCACCAGTAGTTGGGTGGCTCTTGCCTGGGCATAGAGGACCCCATTGGGATCAGCGCCCCGGGCAAATCGCTGGGCTGCCTCGGAATGAATCCCCAACACCCGATTACTCCGCCGGATAAATTCCGGATTAAAATAAGCACTCTCCAGAAGTACCTCTGTGGTGGTTGACGTCACTTCCGAATTCAATCCCCCCATGATGCCACCAATGGCAACCGGCCGTTCTGCATCACAAATCAGCACAGTACCTTCTGGCAGTGTGTGTTCTTTTTCGTCAAGTGTGGTGAATGATTCGCCTTCTTTTGATTCCCGAACAATTATTTTTCCACCATTGATATACTTGAAATCAAAGGCATGGAGAGGGTGCCCAGTTTCCATCAATACATAATTGGTAATATCAACAACGTTGTTTATTGAACGAAGACCAACAGCCTCCAATCGTCGTACCATCCAGGTTGGGGAAGGACCGATTTTAACATTACGTATCAATCTTGCGGCATAGCGAGGACAACCCTCCGGGCACAAAATTTCCACTTGCACCAGGTTCTCCACCGACTCCTTTAGCTCCGTAAAATCAGGTTCAGGAAGCTGTAAAGGTTTACCTTCTATGGCAGCCACCTCACGCGCAACTCCGATATGCGAAAGGGCATCCGGGCGATTGGGGGTGACTCCAATATCAAACACATAATCCGTTTCAAATTCCAGTGCTTGCGCTAAAGGTTTCCCGAGCTCTAATCCATCCGGTAACACCCATATCCCTTCAGAATGGTCCGACAACCCCAACTCTTCCTCAGAGCAGATCATCCCTTCGGATTCCACTCCGCGGATTTTTGCTTTTCGGATTTTCATTCCATTGGGTAATTTGGATCCCACCATCGCAACAGGAACGGTTTGTCCCTCCGCGACATTGGGTGCTCCACAGATGATGTGCAATTCTGAACTCTCCCCAATGGTTACCGTACACAGTGTTAATTTGTCAGCATTGGGATGCTTTTCAGTCTTTAAAACTTTTCCAACAACGATTCCCGGGATGTCCAGCCGCTTTTCAATGACTTCTTCCACTTCCAATCCAACCAGGGACAATGCTTCTGCCAGTTTCTCCGGGGAAAGACTCAGTTCAACATATTCTTTCAGCCAGTTATAAGAAATTTTCATATTCCCTTTTACTTCCTCTAAGGTTAAAATTGCTGTAGAAATCGCATATCGTTATCATATAACAAACGGATATCGGTAATCCCGAACTTTAGCATGGCAATTCGATCGATTCCCATTCCAAAGGCATAACCGCTATAGACGCGGGAATCGATTCCGACTCCTTCCAGTACATTCGGGTGAACCATTCCACACCCCATGATTTCTAACCATTCCCCACCTTTTGGAGTCTGCCACCACAAATCCATTTCCGCGCTGGGTTCTGTAAACGGAAAAAAGCTGGGGCGAAAGCGAACTCTGGCATCCTGCCCAAACATTTTTTGGGCAAAGACCGATAAAACTGCCTTCAGATCTCCCAGACTGATATTTTTATCCACACACAACCCCTCAACCTGATGAAAAAATGGAGAATGGCTGGCATCGGGGGTATCCCGACGATAAACCCGTCCCGGTGCGATGATACGAATGGGAGGTTTCTGTTTCTCCATGGTACGAATCTGAACAGGTGAGGTATGGGTTCTTAGCACCAGCTCTTCCGAGATGTAAAGGGTATCCTGCATATCCCGAGCAGGATGTAATTTGGGGATGTTCAGGGCTTCGAAGTTATAATAATCTGTTTCAACCTCGGGGCCTTCCGCCACTGAAAAACCCATCTGGGCAAAAATTTGTTTTATCTCTTCCCGAACCTGGGTGAGGGGATGTTTCCTTGCCACAATCGGTTTACGTCCTGGCAGGGTTAAATCGATCCAATCGGTAGGGGCTTTCTCACCAAAGCGGGACCGTTTTTCAGAAATTGCATCTTCCGCCCGCTGACGGAGTTCATTCAACATTTTTCCAAAGAGCGGTCGCTCTTCCTTCGGTACTTCACCCAGTTTACGGAATAAGTTGGTAATTAATCCTTTCCGTCCCAGAAATCGTATTCGAAGTTCTTTTAATGCTTTCTCATCCGCCACCGATTGCAGGTCTTCTTCCAATTGGAGCTGAACACTTTTAATCTCTTCTTTCATGGTATTTCCCAAACCTCATATAAGCTGGATGGAATCTGGAAATATTAATAAAAAAAATAGGAATTGAATACGGGACTCAATTCCTATTTTTCATTCGAGCAAGTGTCTGCATTAAGCAGATACTTGCTCAACTAAAGATTTAAACGCCTCCGGCTCATGCATGGCAAGATGTGCCAGTGCTTTCCGGTCCAACTCAATATTGTGCTCTCTTAATCCATGCATAAATCGGGAATAGGAGATTCCGTTCATTCGGCAGGCTGCATTGATCCGGGAGATCCACAGACGACGGAAGAGTCGTTTTTTCTGCCGACGATCCCGATAGGCGTATTGTAATCCTTTTTCAACCTGATCCTTGGCAGTACGATATAATTTTCCACGACCTAATCGGTAGCCTTTGGCCATTTTCAAGATTTTTTTATGTCGTTGCTTCGCAGCAACATTGTTTTTCGCTCTTGGCATTTTTTCCTCCAATTATCCTTATTGAATTCAATCTCTTCCGGATAACTATTCAATTGTGGTTCATTACGATTCCAGAATCATACTTTTTACACGCGGTGCATCTACACTATCAATGTAGCGATATTTCCGCAACTTTCTTTTTCGTTTCGGTGATTTACTGGTCAAAATATGACTTTTGTAATTTCGTCGATGCTTGATTTTACCGGATGCAGTAACCCGAAACCGCTTTTTCGCTCCACGTTTTGATTTCATCTTTGGCATTTTTAACCCTCTTTGCTAAGCGTGTTTATCGTCTTAATTGGCTATCTATTTTTACTTCCCAACATCATCGTCATGCGTCGGGGACCTTCCATTTTAATAGAAGATTCCACCTCTCCTATTTCTTCCAGGTTTTCCACAACGCGCTGCAAAATATCCCTTCCCATATCCAGATACGCCAGTTCACGACCCCGAAAAATAACAGTGAACTTCACTTTATTACCCTGCTCCAGAAATTTCCGAGCCTGACGCAACTTCACTTCCAGATCATGAACATCTGTTTTGGGGCGCAAACGAATTTCTTTAACCGTAATCGTATGTTGCTTCTTTTTGCTCTCTTTTTCTTTCTTACTCTTTTCATACTGATATTTGCCGAAATCCATGATCCGGCATACAGGGGGAGTGGCATTCGGTGCCACTTCAACCAAATCCAGATTATATTCCAGTGCCTTTTCCCGTGCCTCTTCAATCGGCAGCACCCCTAACTGTTCTCCATTCGGCCCGATGACCCTTACCTTGGCCACCCGGATTTGATCATTAATCCTGACAAATTTCTGTTTTCCGATCTGTTGCTCCTATAACGTTACTTGAACTTCAGAAATTAAACATATATCATAATTATCTAGTATTCAAACCACTCAATTAGTGAATCACAGACTGAAGGGTATTAAATGTAACAAAAACTTACCCGTTCTCCAATCGCCTTCTTTTTTTAGTGGCTATTTTTTTGATTCTATTTCCTGTTGAGCCTGCTTAAGAAATTCGTCAACCGGCATTGCTCCCTTATCACCTTCCCCTTTATGACGCACGGAAACCGTTTGGTTTTCTACTTCCCGGTCGCCAATAATTAACATGTAAGGGATTTTCTGAACTTCTGCTTCCCGTATTTTAAAACCAACCTTCTCATTGCGATTATCAAGTTCCACTCGAATTTTTTGTTCTTTGAGTGTTTTGTAAACTGACTCAGCAAACTCAAAATGGCGATCGGCAATGGGAAGTACCACAACCTGAACCGGTGCCAGCCACAACGGAAATGCTCCGGCGTAATGCTCTATCAGGATTCCAAAAAATCGCTCAATAGAACCCATCAATGCCCTGTGGATCATAATGGGGCGGTGAGGTTTACCATCTTCACCAATATACTCCAGTTCAAATCTTTCCGGTAAGTTAAAATCAACCTGCACCGTTGAGCATTGCCAGGAGCGACCCAATACGTCTTTAATCTTAATGTCAATTTTGGGTCCGTAAAAAACCCCTTCTCCGGGATCAATCTCAAATGGAATATCTTTTAATTCCAGGGCTTTCTGCAAAGCATTGGTAGCTGCTTCCCAGTTTTCCAGACTTCCTACATATTTTTCAGGTCTCGTAGAGAGATAGACTTCATACTCCTCAAAACCAAAAGTCTTTAATATATAAAAAACAAGGTCTAAAACCTTCACAATTTCATCTGTTAATTGCTCGGGCGTACAGAAGATGTGAGCATCATCCTGAGTAAAACCCCTTACTCGCATGAGGCCATGGAGCACACCGGAGCGCTCATAGCGATAAACGGTTCCCAATTCAGCATATCGAATGGGTAAATCGCGATAACTGCGCAGGTGAGTTTTATAGATGGTCAGGTGAAAGGGGCAGTTCATGGGTTTTAACTGATATTCCACATCCTCCACCACCATCGGGGCAAACATGTTTTCGCGATAAAAACCGGTATGCCCGCTGGTCTCCCACAAGTCTAACTTAGCCGTGTGTGGGGTAT
The DNA here is from genome assembly GCA_003695285.1 of Calditrichota bacterium. Taxonomy (GTDB): domain Bacteria; phylum Calditrichota; class Calditrichia; order RBG-13-44-9; family J075; genus J075. Next base: position 2,265 of record RFIL01000380.1, on the reverse strand, counting down.
AAATGAGTTGATAATCATGTTTGAAATGCTCATCCAGCCAGAAATCTTCCATCACGCGCCGTACCCGTGCACCTTTGGGATGCCAGAGGATGAGACCGTTTCCAATACTCTCCTGAATGGAGTAGAGATCCAGCTCTTTACCTAATTTTCGGTGATCCCGCTTCTTGGCTTCCTCTATCCGGTGGAGATGCTCTTCCAGCAGTTTCTTTTTGGGATAATTCGTGCCATAAATTCGCTGCAACATCTTATTTTTCTCATCTCCACGCCAATAGGCACCCGCCACGCTCAACAGCTTAAAATACTTCCCCAATTTTCCCGTTGAGGGTACATGAGGCCCCCGACAAAGGTCGGTAAATTCACCCTGTGTATAAGCCGTGATGGTATCCTCATCCGGGAAATCGTTGATTAATTCTATCTTTAAATCTTCATGGATTTTCTTAAAAAAATCAATTGCCTCATCCCGGCTAAGCACTTTGCGCTGGATGGGATAATTCTCCTCAACAATTTTCGCCATCTCAGCTTCTAATTCTGCAAATTCTTCCGGGGTAATGGGATGATCCAACTCGATGTCATAATAAAACCCACTATCGATAGGAGGTCCAATACCCAATTTTGCCTGAGGATATTTACGTTTTATCGCCTGAGCCATCAAATGGGCGCTACTATGCCAGAAAACCTCCCTGCCCTCTTTATCTTCGAAGGTGAGAAAACGAAATTCCCCATCCTCTTCAATCGGGCGCCACAGTTCCAGCACCCTGTCATTCAGCTTAACAGCGAGGGCTTCTTTCTGCAGGGAATGATTCATTTCTTTTAAAATATCATTTCCCGTTATCCCTGCCGGATATTCTTTCACCTGCCCATCCGGGAATGTTAATCGTACTGTCTTTTTCATAAATTTTCTCGATAATCTTACCAAACACAAGGAATTATATTAAAGAAAGCCACGAATGACTCATTCGTGGCTAACCTGAGTGGGGCGGGCCAGAGTCGAACTGACGACCTCTACGATGTCAACGTAGCGCTCTAACCAACTGAGCTACCGCCCCTCTGTACCACAAAAACGCCGAAAAATTTAAAAGTTGCCAACCCCAAAAGCAAGCATAAATTAAACAAAATATTGAATATTGAATCGCTTTCTTCATTGAATCCAAAATTTACATATTAATATATTCGCTTCCAACCTTTTTTAACTCCTGGCAATATTTATAATGGAAAAAATAACAATCGTTGCTCCAACAATTGTGCGCCAATCCGGAATTTCCATAAAAAAAATTATACCTAAAATTGTTGAGAAGACGACCCCAATGTAGGACATATTCATCACCTTTGCAGCCCGATCCCGATGTAAAGCCTGAGTCATAAGCCATTGAGCCAGGAAAGCAAATATGCCAACCCCTGCTAACATAAGCCACTCCACAAACCGGGGTTTAACATAATCTGTTAAAAGAGAGGGAGATGATAGAAGTGTTGAGATGAATGAAAAATAATATACCACGGTAATCTCGTGTTCCGTTTCCCGTAGTTTACGAACTGTATTATAAGCCAACCCGGCAAAGAGAGCACCCCCTACACCTACCAATGCCGGTAGAAATTGAAGCGAAAATCCCGGCCGAACAATCAACATTAATCCGATGAAGGCGAGTAGAAAATAGAACCAATTTTTTCCGGTGTTCTTCTCTTTCAGCATCGATGGGGCAATCATCGCAGTGAACAAGGGACTGGTATAGAGCAAAGTAACAGAATCAGCTATCGGTATATGGGTGAGCGTATAGAAGAAAGCGGATAGACCGACAAAGCCGAATAACCCCCGAATGATAAGAAGTTTTACATTTCTCCCCCAGATGGGTAATTTCAACTTCAGGGCCATGGAAAAGGTAATGAGGGTTATAATGGCACTTCGGAAAAACACAATCTCCATGGAAGGCAGCCGACTCCCACTCGCTTTCACCAGAATTGACATCAGACTGAGGAAAAAAGAGGATAAAATCATCAATGCCGGAGCCGACATGCGTTTCATGAGTTCGGAGCTTCCCTTTTCACATCAACTTCCAGGCTCAGAAGACCATTTTCAAGGGTGGCAAGAAGCCGATCCCCAGGCTCTAATTTACTCACACCTTTGGGGGTTCCGGTAAATATAACATCTCCCGGGTTGAGGGTAAATATGGTTGAGAGGTACGCAATCAAATCTATAATGGGAAATAACATCAAAGAGGTATTACCTTCCTGCCGGAGTTCACCATTCACTGTCAAAGAGAATGAAATATT